>NZ_JBYLHY010000119.1:0-385 GCF_057749925.1 Paenibacillus sp. sgz302191 | reverse complement strand
GGGATGACCGGATAATGCACATCCGGCTCGCAGTCGAAGTACGACACGTCCACCGTCGCTTCCGTCGGTCCGTACAGGTTGATCAGCCGCGCGCGGTTCACCCACGCTACCGCCTGCTGGAACCGGGTCACGTGCTGCGGCGGCAATGCTTCGCCGCTGGCGAATACTTGGCGCAGCGTTCCCAACTGCCCGGCCAGCTTCGCTCCCGGCTGCTGTTCCGCGTAATCGAGGAACGCGTGCAGCATCGCAGGCACGAAGTGCATCGTCGTCACGCCGCTGCGCTCGATCGTTTCCAAAATCCGCTCGGGGCTCTTCTCGCCCCCGACGGACAGCAAGCACATGCTGGAGCCGACCATCGCCCACCAGAACAGCTCCCACACCGACA
>NZ_JBYLHY010000118.1:0-385 GCF_057749925.1 Paenibacillus sp. sgz302191 | reverse complement strand
TTCTAGTGGTTAAGCTAGAAAGAGCACACGGAGGATGCCTAGGCGCTAGGAGCCGAAGAAGGACGTGGCGAACGACGAAATGCCTCGGGGAGCCGTAAGCAGGCTTCGATCCGGGGATGTCCGAATGGGGGAACCCGGCTGTGGTAATGCGCAGTCACCATGAAGTGAATACATAGCTTCATTGGAGGCATACCCAGGGAACTGAAACATCTAAGTACCTGGAGGAAAAGAAAACAAAAGTGATTCCGTCAGTAGCGGCGAGCGAAAGCGGAGTAGCCCAAACCAGGGAGCTTGCTCCCTGGGGTTGTAGGACCTCAATGTGAGGTTAGTTCGGTAGGCGAAGTGATCTGGAAAGATCCGGCATAGAAGGTAAAAGCCCTGTAGC
>NZ_JBYLHY010000117.1:0-401 GCF_057749925.1 Paenibacillus sp. sgz302191 | reverse complement strand
GTCGGTGGGGTAACCGCAAGGAGCCAGCCGCCGAAGGTGGGGTAGATGATTGGGGTGAAGTCGTAACAAGGTAGCCGTATCGGAAGGTGCGGCTGGATCACCTCCTTTCTATGGAGTCCATGACAACCGTAGGTTGTCGGACAAAAAGTTTCTTTACTCGTGTTCAGTTTTGAAAGGTCAATCCTTTCAAAAGCAATGTTTTGTTGACAACTGACATCGCTTCGCGTATGAAACAGTTGCAGCGTTGTTGACGAATCTTCGATTCGCAACTTGTTCCTTGAAAACTAGATAACGAAACGAAACGTAAAGCGTGAAACTTAGAAATCCTTTTCGTTGACTGTGTCACAACAGTTAATGAAAGTACATTCTAGTGGTTAAGCTAGAAAGAGCACACGGAGGAT
>NZ_JBYLHY010000116.1:0-410 GCF_057749925.1 Paenibacillus sp. sgz302191 | reverse complement strand
TGCGAAAACCATTCGTCAGCATGAAAAAGGAATCTTACGATGGTTTACATCGAAAGTGACAAACGGCATTATGGAGGCTATTAACGGCCTCATTCAAAGCGCTAAACGACGTGCGCGCGGCTACAGGTCGGTCAAAAACCTAAAAACGATAATTTATTTAATCGCAGGTGGACTGAAGCTCAAAACAGTCGAAATTTAAAACAAAAAAGAACCGCGATCAGTTTGGAGCCACAACCCGCTCATCTCACCGAACACGATTCCCTTGTCCAACAAACAGTATTTCCAACTTGTGGAGGTCCTATTCTTTGCGACGATCAGGAGGAGAACAATCTAGCGATTTGAGCTGAATACGATTCCCTTGTCCGAGTTTTATAGATTTATATTACCCATGTGAAACTGCGAATAGCCAA
>NZ_JBYLHY010000115.1:0-414 GCF_057749925.1 Paenibacillus sp. sgz302191 | reverse complement strand
TCAATAGGCCATCGACTTTTTAGCCCATTTGCCGGAAGTAGCAAATGGGAAAATAAGTATCTAATAACTCAAAAAGAAACTTAACCATTTTAATCCAGTCGATGTTAGCTTCTTTGCAAAGCTAGTGCAAAAGTGCAGGTTTTTTCTGGGGAAATGGCTTGTTTTTAGGAAAATCCTGCGATAATGCAGGAATTTTCGACCGTTAAGGGGCTGAGCTGGGGTTTGGGCGGAAAAGCCTGCAGATTTGCAGGAATTTATCGAGGCGGGTGCATCAAGGCGCAAAAAAGATGTATTTTTGGTTACTACTTAGGTCTGTTTAGAATTGAAGGCGTCCGTGAAGGGCCAAAGAGAGGGATTCGAGGATAGGGCGTTCTTGTTTAAGAAGGGTAGAGATGACCGAGCGAATGCGGGCAA
>NZ_JBYLHY010000114.1:0-436 GCF_057749925.1 Paenibacillus sp. sgz302191 | reverse complement strand
CTTCTTTTGTTCATCAGGAGTTAATTGGACGGCATACTCTCGTTTTTTCATAGTCGATTCCTCTTTTTTCTTCGACTATATCATAATTTCCACATATTGACTATTTTAAATCTGATGCTGTACTAGTTTATTGAACTTTTTGAGCCACCGTTTTAATTTATTATCCTGAATAATCTTTGTATAGATTCCCGGTAAAACCTCAATAAATTCTTCTTTGAACTCCGCCGCTTTTTCCAAATTCACTAAGTCTTCGAGAAAAAATTTTTTCCGATTAAAAAGTATCGTTAGATCATCAGAGTAATAATTGAGGGCTCTTCGCTCTACTGGATGGGTAATGCCACATAAAATAGGATCATAGTTACCTCGGCAATTACGAGTTTCTTAAAAAATGGTATAAAAGGGAAAAGGGTTAGAGACGGATTTAGGACCTGCGTGC
>NZ_JBYLHY010000113.1:0-457 GCF_057749925.1 Paenibacillus sp. sgz302191 | reverse complement strand
ATCCGGTGAAATTTTAATACCTGTGAAGATGCAGGTTACCCGCGACAAGACGGAAAGACCCCATGGAGCTTTACTGCAGCTTGATATTGGACTTTGGTACGATCTGTACAGGATAGGTGGGAGCCGTTGAAGCCTGAGCGCCAGCTTGGGTGGAGGCGCCGTTGGGATACCACCCTGATCGTATCGGAGTTCTAACCTGGGCCCCTGAGCGGGGTCGGGGACAGTGTCAGGTGGGCAGTTTGACTGGGGCGGTCGCCTCCTAAAAAGTAACGGAGGCGTCTAAAGGTTCCCTCAGAATGGTTGGAAATCATTCGCAGAGTGCAAAGGCAAAAGGGAGCTTGACTGCGAGACAAACAGGTCGAGCAGGGACGAAAGTCGGGCTTAGTGATCCGGTGGTACCGAATGGAAGGGCCATCGCTCAACGGATAAAAGCTACCCTGGGGATAACAGGCTTATC
>NZ_JBYLHY010000112.1:0-506 GCF_057749925.1 Paenibacillus sp. sgz302191 | reverse complement strand
CTCGCGCGAGTCCCCGCCTTCGGCATGCTGTACATGGCGCTGCCGGTCGCCGGTGCGAACGGGAACCAGTGCGCCTTGTCCTTCGACTGCTCGCGGTCCACGCTCAGATGCAGCTTCACCTGCTCGCCCTTGACCTCCAGCACTTCCCCTTCCAGCGAGATACCCGTCAACTTCTCGTTGTAGATAGGGCTCCTGCGAATCCCCTCTGCGCGTGACAAACGGTAACTGTACACGAATTGTCCGCGGTTCATGCGGCCCGCCACTTCGCTGACCACCATCCGTTTACCGCGGAATTCAAGCTCATCCCCTAGGGACAAGCGCTCCATGCTGTCTACCTCATAGTAAAAGAAATCCGTATCGTGCAGCCCTGCCTCATAACCGCCGGCCCGCTGAAAAGCCAGCAGGTCCTTACCCGCCTTATACGGCGTATCCTCCGGCAGACTGACGCTTTTCCCTTGCGGCATGCCAAAAAACAGCTTGGGCCTTGCTTCCAAGATATCACAGAC
>NZ_JBYLHY010000111.1:0-520 GCF_057749925.1 Paenibacillus sp. sgz302191 | reverse complement strand
CACACGTTGCCGCGCTTCCACCTCGAACCTATCTACCTCGTCGTCTACAAGGGGTCTTACATACTGGGAAATCTCATCTTGAGGGGGGCTTCACGCTTAGATGCTTTCAGCGCTTATCCCCTCCGTACATAGCTACCCAGCTATGCCTCTGGCGAGACAACTGGTACACCAGCGGTACGTCCATCCCGGTCCTCTCGTACTAAGGACAGCTCCTCTCAAATTTCCTACGCCCGCGACAGATAGGGACCGAACTGTCTCACGACGTTCTGAACCCAGCTCGCGTACCGCTTTAATGGGCGAACAGCCCAACCCTTGGGACCTACTTCAGCCCCAGGATGCGATGAGCCGACATCGAGGTGCCAAACCTCCCCGTCGATGTGGACTCTTGGGGGAGATAAGCCTGTTATCCCCAGGGTAGCTTTTATCCGTTGAGCGATGGCCCTTCCATTCGGTACCACCGGATCACTAAGCCCGACTTTCGTCCCTGCTCGACCTGTTTGTCTCGCAGTCAAGCTCCCTT
>NZ_JBYLHY010000110.1:0-537 GCF_057749925.1 Paenibacillus sp. sgz302191 | reverse complement strand
ACACTCCCATCGGTTATAAGATTTTATAACAAAAAACTTCAAATACTTAGGAGGAAAGAAACTCTATGAAGAAAAGTCTAACCGTCGTTCTTTCAACAGCAATGGCTTTATCCGTATTTTCTTCAGTAGCCTTTGCGAAAACATCCGCAGATTTCACGGATTTGAAAGATCTTGACACAGCCACAAAAGCGAAATTCGACGCCATGATTAGCGCCGGTATTTTCGATGGAGTTACCGACACCACGTTTGGCTTGAAAGATGAAATGAACCGCGCGCAATTCGCGAAAGTAGCGGCCTTGATCATGGGGCTGGACATTAACAAAGACTTGAAAACATCGAGTTTCGCTGACGTTAGTGTGGACGATCCTGCGAACGGCTATGCATTGCCTTACATCGAGGCTTTGAAAACAGCCGGCGTTACTGACGGTGTAACCGACACTACGTTTGACCCAGCCGGTAAAGTAACCAAAGAGCAGCTGGCGACGTTCCTGGACCGCGTACTGGGCAAAGATGCTGACGCTCGGGCAAAAACAGGCA
>NZ_JBYLHY010000011.1:0-265646 GCF_057749925.1 Paenibacillus sp. sgz302191 | reverse complement strand
GATTCGGAAATCCCCAAGTGAAAGAAGAACTACAAAAGATGTTTGAGCAGCGATATCCCTCTTAAGCTCTGGCTGCATGGTAAAAAGTTCCGACTCCCGCGCCTTCGCTTGGGCTACACCCGCCGCCAGCCAACTGTTCTGAATATTCGAAAAACAACAGTTCATTCATTATTTCGACGAACTACCCTACTGTCTTACACAAACTTCTTGACGCTACCCCTGCAACAGTAAATTCCTGCAAATCTGCAGGAATTTCCGCGCATATGCAAGGCTCGGCTCGTTTTGACCGAAAATTCCTGCACAATTGCAGGCTTTTCTCCAAAACGAGCCGAATCCACCGACAAAGCCTGCACTTTTGCAGGCTTTTGGGATTGCCAAGCCACTTTTACGCACAACGGAGGCTTAATCCGGCAACGACCCATGTCTCTCGATTCTGCTTTCTCCCCCAACGCTCATCTGACTCGGCACTGTGCGTGCGCCTTCGACGCGTGCAAAAACCTGCAAAAGTACAGTTTTTTGCACGTCGGAGGGCCTGCAACAGTAAATTCCTGCAAATCTGCAGGAATTTCCGCGCATATGCAAGGCTCGGCTCGTTTTGACCGAAAATTCCTGCACAATTGCAGGCTTTTCTCCAAAACGAGCCGAATCCACCGACAAAGCCTGCACTTTTGCAGGCTTTTGGGATTGCCAAGCCACTTTTACGCACGACATTGGCATAATCCGGCAACGACCAATGTCACTCGATTCTGCTTTCTACCCCACCGCTCATCTGACTCGGCAAAATGGCGGGCAGCAGGTCGGCGTCTACGCCAATAATGCCGCTCAATGCCTTCTCAAAAGCTTTGCCAGTGCTACAAAAAGCGTTATTCTCGTTCCAGCGTTATTTTCGTCCCATTTCCGCTGCTTCGCACCTATTATTCTCGATATAATTTCCTGGGTAATATTAGCAAGGGATCGGCGGTAGATCCGGACCCGCACACTTTAATCAGGCTGATACTCCTGCGACAAAAGTGGCCGCCCCAAAGTCAATTGATGATTTTCTGTACCGAAATTTCACCTAAAGAAAGGACCTCATTCTCCACTTGGCAGTGGAACTTGAGGTCCTTTTGCTCGATTTCCAGGCTGTTCCCGTACGATCCAAATACTCTCGGAACAGCCCTTCTATGCGTAATGACTGCTTATGCGGTTTTGAACTGCGATAACAAGCGCTGCATTTCTCCGGCCATGTCCGAGAGCGACTCTGCCGATGACTGAACTTCTCCGGTCGTTTGCAGCTGTCCTTCCGTCGAGGAGGATACTTGCTTTGACGAGGAGGCCGTTTCTTTGGCAATGAAGGCAACCTGCTGAACGGCGGCGGTAATTTGCTGGGTGCTGGCCGAGATTTGCTCGGAAGTTGCCGCCATCTCCTGAATTTGCGAAACGATATGCGACGTTGACTTCAAAATGTTATGGAAGTTTTGCTCCGTCTCCTTGACGAGCTCAATGCCTGTGCCCACTTCCGATTTCACCTTGCCCATCGCTTCTCCCGAATCGCGGATGCTCGATTGGATCTCGTTCAGCAGCTTGCTGATTTCATCCGAAGAGTTGCTGGACTGTTCAGCCAGCTTGCGCACTTCCGCTGCAACGACGGCAAATCCCCGTCCCTGCTCGCCGGCGCGGGCAGCTTCAATCGCTGCGTTGAGCGACAGCAGATTCGTTTGCTGGGCGATTTCCTGAATCGCCTGAACAATATTGCCAATTTGCTGCGATTTGGCTTCAAGCAGCCCGATCACTTCATCCGTCTGGTGCACCGAAACATGGATCGAATTCATTTGCTGTACTGTATTTTGAACGAACGTCTCTCCGGTTTCTGCGTGCTGCTTCGTCGATTCCACGGATTCGGCGATCGAAGACGCGCTTTCCGCCATACGGCTGATGCCTGCTCCTACTTCTTCCATAGAGCGTGACGTTTCTTCCATCGTTACGGTTTGCTGGTCGGCTCCGGTCGCAACTTCTTTGACCGTGACAGCAATGTGCTCGGACGCTTGCTGCATTTCCCCGGAGCTTGTTTTCAACTGGCCGGCAGATACGGTAACAAGCTGAGCGTGCTCATTGATTTTTTCAATCATTTCCCGCATATTATCGCTCATTTGGGCGAACGCTTCGCTCAGTTCCCCGATCTCGTCCTTACGGGACAATATTTTGTTTTTCGCCGACAGATCGCCTGCCGAAATCACCTTGGCGGCTTCGCTCATTTGCCGGAGAGGCTTGGAAACGTTCCGGGCAATGATAAACGAAATGCTGAGTCCCGCCAAAATGGCGATAATGCTTAACGCGATGACCGATACCATCCCCGAGCGATACGAATCGTCCAGCTCGTTCGCCCATTCGTCGGCCTGCTGCTGAATATTTCTGGTGAGCACCTCCACGACGACACTGCATCCGCCCAAGTATTGGTCGGCCTGCTGAATTTTAAACATGCCGTCCTGACCGTGCTGCTGAACCGCAGCCAAAATGTCCGGGAACATTTTCGCATAAGAGCCCCATTGTTCCTGTAACATTTTGATAAGCTTTTCATCATTTTCTGAAGAAGATAGATTTTCCACTTTCTGCACTTTTTCCTGAATGGATGCAAAAAGGGCTTGCGCTTGCTCCGGCTGGGACGTTGAATCCGCGCCTCTTCCCGTTGCGCTCATAATATCGTCCATGCTGTTCTTATCTTTCATATCCAGTTGAATGCGCAGCATCAGATCGTCCATCTCTTTAAGGTCATGGTTCAAATTGCCCAGCATCATGACGTTCGGCAGCCCGGTTTGCGTCGTCTGCCACGACTTCTCGCCCATGGAGCTCATCTTTGTGATTGCCGTTATACTAATAGCGCATAAAAGCAGCAAAACGATCACAAAACTGAAAAGCAGCTTTTTGAACAGTGTTAAATGGATGTTAAGTTTAAAATTCAGTTTTAACCTCGATTTCATTTCCAGCCTCCGACTGCCCCGATATGTTGCGGGGTTTCTCTAGTTTGATGAAAATGCCCAATTTACTTTCATTGGATATTTGGTCCTCGTTAACTATTTCGACAACTATGCGGCAAAATGTTATATGTTCCAATCATTTTCTATAGGTCTTTCGGCTTGCCTCCTTTCGAAATGTAAAACGTATCGGACAGGATCGTCGTATCAAGACCTCCTCCTATATCGTTAAAATCATCGTTCCGGCCAGCTATGGGCGAACTTCGACAACTCCGTTCCCGTTCCCATCGCAATGCAGCCGCCAATGAGCGGAAAACGCAGCGGAGTCTTTGTCCATTATCATATTGGACGGTACCTATGTACGTTCCTGCAAAAAAGACGCCTCATCCGCTTTTACGGGTTGGATACTTCCCTTCCCTGTTTACATTATCGATATCATATGTTACTGTTAACACATGATATCGATAACAATTTTGGGGTGTTACTATGTCTATCCAATATGCTATACTCGGGCTTCTCAGTTGGAGGTCTGCTACAGGCTATGAATTAAAAAAAATTATTGAAGAATCTTCAACCATGTATTGGTCCGGTAACAACAATCAAATCTACAAATCCCTTGTACAGCTATTGGACGAAGGTTTGGTAACCAACGTAATTCAACACCAGGAAAGCTCTCCATCAAAGAAAATTTACAGTATTACGGAGGAAGGACTTGCCAGATTGAAAGAATGGGTTGTTTCAGAAACGGAAATTCCCGAATTGAAGAACACTTTCCTCATTCAATTGGCGTGGGCGGAACAACTAAGCGACGAGGAATTAAACGAACTGTTGGTACAGTACGAAAGCAGGATCAACATGCAGCTTATGTTCCAGCAGGAAAAAATCAAACGCGGAATTCCTTCCCCTCATAGAAATGAGCGCGAAACTTTTTTGTGGGATAAAATATCCGAAAACCTGCTGTCCTTCTATCGCAACGAACTCAAGTGGGTGCAAGAGATTCGCAAGGAACTTTATGAAAGAAAACAAATGGAGGAGAGAACGACGATGAACTATAAAATCATGGAGAACGGAAATAAAAAATATGTAGAAGTTATATCTGCCGGGCCCCCTCTTAGCACTGAACAGGACGCTGTGGACATCGTTGCTTTGTGCAAAGAAAATGATTCGGAACTTCTTTTGCTGCATAGTCAAGCTCTTTCGGAACACTTTTTCAAACTGAGAACCGGCGTGGCAGGACAAATGATTCAAAAATGGATCAACTACCGCGTTAAAACGGCGGCTGTCATTCCGAAAGAGATGGTTCTTCAAGGAAAGTTCAAGGAGATGGCGTTCGAATCCAATAAAAGCAACCATTTCAGAGTATTTGAAACCAAGGATGATGCAGAGAATTGGCTTTTGAATGAATAAGAAAAAGACGGGTACATCGGTCTGAGTCTGTACCCAGCCTGTACCCATCAGTAGAGTTATTGCCTGACGCAATCTTCTGTCCGCGGCGCTCGCCGCATTTAAACAATCGCTTCTTTCGAAGGCGCCGCAGATGCATACCTGTTCGCAGGTACGGATAGCCCCAAATTTCCGCGCAGCGTGTCATCTTCATATTCCGTCCGAAAAATGCCGCGTTGCTGCAAAATCGGCACGACGAGGTCGACAAAATCTTCCAGCCCGTTCGGAACGACGCTGCGGATATTGAATCCGTCCGCCGCCTCTTCTTCGAACCACTGCTGAATCAGATCCGCTATTTTCTCCGGCTTTCCGATAAACGTGCTTCTCGGCGTCGAGGCGCGCAGAGCGACTTCGCGCAGCGTCAAATTGTGCTCTTTCGCTTCTTTTTTAATTTTTTCCGTCGTGCTGCGGAAGCTGTTATTACCCAGATCGCCCAAATCCGGGAACGGTTCGTCCAGCGGGAATTGGGAAAAATCGAAGTGCTCGAAATAACGGCCCAAATAGTCCAAGGCGCTTTCAATCGTGACCAGTTCGGAAATTCCCTTATATTTGCGCTCGGCTTCTTCCTCCGTACGCCCGACGATCGGCCCGATCCCCGGAAAAATAAGAATATCCCCGGAAGACCGCCCGTAGGATGCGGCTCTCGATTTTACGTCGCGGTAAAATCGCTTCGCTTCCTCGATCGTTTCATGCCCCGTATACACGGCATCGGCGGATTTGGCCGCCAAATCTTTGCCGGCTTCCGACGAACCCGCCTGGAACACGACGGCATGGCCTTGTTTGGAACGGGCGATATTCAGCGGGCCCTGCACGGAGAAATACGGCCCTTTATGGTTCAGGCGGTGCATTTTGGCCGGGTCGAAAAACACGCCGCTCGCTTTGTCTCTCACGAAAGCGTCGTCTTCCCAGGAATCCCACAGCCCTTTGACGACCTCAAGAAACTCCTCGGCGATTTGGTAGCGCTGCGCATGGGAAGGATGCTCGTCTTTGCCGAAGTTTTTCGCCGAGCCTTCGAGCGGCGATGTGACTACGTTCCAGCCGGCTCTGCCGCCGCTGATTTGGTCGAGGGACGCAAATTGCCTTGCGACCGTGAACGGTTCGCTGTACGAGGTGGACAGCGTCGCGACAAGGCCGATGTTCGTCGTAACGGCGCTCAGGGCCGACAAAATCGTGAGCGGCTCGAACCGGTTTAAAAAGTGAGGGTTCGATTTTTCGTTAATGTACAGGCCGTCCGCGATAAAAAGCAAATCGAATTTGCCCCGCTCCGCAATTTGCGCCTGCTGCTTGTAAAACTCCACATTCACGCTCGCATCGACGGATACGTCCGGATGCCTCCAAACGAACATACTGTTGCCAACCCCGCTAATGTTGGCGCCGAGCCTCAATTTCCGTTGTCCAGCCATCGTCCTCGCTCCTTTAAACACATTGATTTCCGAAAAACAAACGGAGGCCAAGGTTCGCCCCGTGCTGCGCACAAAGATAACCTTGGCCTCCGATCGTCCGGTCAGCCTAACCTTTTCCATCTATTCTTATAGGATTTAAAAGTATTTTACATTGCCTATACGCCCAAGTCAAATAAACAATTTCTATGAAAACGGATGCAGGCAGCCGCTCGAAAGCTACTTGATTCCTTCCTTGACCAACGTCTATTGCTGGCCGTTATAGCCGGTGTCTCCCCATTGATCGACAGTACCTCCATCGGCCAGGGATGCCTGGTAAACCTCAAGCTGCTTGCTGCTATTGCGGTTGAGCTAATAAATATTCGCTTTCATTCCCTTGTCAATCCGAATTATTCGAGCGTGTCGGCGATCCGGATTACGCGTTCAAAAGTTAAACCCAAAATAACACAAAAACTGGTTGATATTTCTAAAAAAGCGGTTGGAAATGAACCTGTCATTTTCCAAACGGAAGCTGTAACATATGAATCGAGCCCATATTTCCAAGTTTTGCGGCTCGCCCTGCACATCAAACCGGGAAAGGAGGCTGAATTTCGAAATCGCATGAAGAGGCAGTATAACATTTGATCAAAAAAAGAACGGAGGTTTGCTGATGAACATGAAATTTGCGAAAAAGGCCTTTATTGTAACGCTCGCTACGACAACGCTTTTTGTTTCGGAAAGCTGTATCGTCCCCACTCCCCAAGCTTCTGCGGCAGCCACAGACGCACAGGTGTACGATATATTCAACAGAAATGTCAACAGTTATGGCGTCGACCTTGTCGATTGGCAGGGGTATATCGCTAACCCCTACATCAAATTAACCGTGAAGCCGCCTGCAAGCGCTTCATATCCCGTTACCATCAACCTCAAGGCGAGCGGCACCTCGCGCTTCATGATGGATTTGCCAAGCCAGTTGTCCGCGACCGGGGCCACAAAAACGCTGACGTTCTCCAGCGCGTCGGAGCAAAAAAATTTTTTACTGGAAATTCATCCGCACCGGACGGCCACTCAAGGTCAAATTGAAAATTACACATTCTCCATGAACGTTGTCGAAAGCAACGGGAACTCGCATACGCAAACGATGCCGATCCGCGTGTTGAATCAGGACGACAACGCCCAGCCGTCGCTTCCTCTCACCTTCGATTACCGGTTTGACACGGTCAACCACGTTTTCAACGATCCGGCGATCAAAAACGCCTCCGAACAGGCGATCAAGGACTGGTTTTACTTTTTCGACGAAGCGCCTTTCGACACCGTCCCGGCCGGCGCGGAAACGAACTTTGTCCCGAACGACAATTTTGCGGGAAATACGACCGTGACGAACAATGCGCCGTACAATGGCGAATGGATCTTTTTGCGGGGGCTCAATGAGCCTTACTCGACAGGCTGGAACTCGGCCAACGGCCAATACCACAAACGAAACGGCGTCACTGTTCCGAATAAGCTGTACCGTTCCCTGGGGGCGGCTCTGCAGTTTTATTCCGGCAAAACGCCGTTTACGTCCATGGATGACGAGCAGTGGTATTTGAGCGACAACTCCGGCAACCTGACGGACGTGTACGGGCTGATCATGCATGAGTTCGGGCACGGTTTTGCTTACAGCGATACGTGGCCTGGCATGGCTGCCTATAAAGCTTCCGGCGGAAACACCCCGGATGTGGTCGGCTATCAAGGCATCCCCGTTCCGCTGGATTCCAGCTACCATATCCCCGGCGATGCCAAATACTATGACCGGCAAAGCGGGCAAACAGGCGGTTGGGGCGGATTGTTCCCTTCGCGGCGCTGGATGATCACCAAGCTTTCGCTTTTGATCGCCGAAAATGCAGGCTGGAAACTGAACAAAAACCTGGCACCGTTCGTCCCGCCGCAAATCGTCTCCACCTCGCTGCCGAATGCGACGAAAGGCCAATCCTATACGCAAAAGCTGACGGCCAAAGGCGGCGTCCCGTTCTATGACTGGAGAATCGTAAACGGCTCGCTCCCGGCGGGATTAAGTCTGGACATGTTCACGGGAACGATCAGCGGAACAGTTTCCAACACGCAGGCGCAAAACAGCTACACATTTACAGTGCAATTAAGGGATTACGACGAAACGAGCGCCCCGGTCACGAAAGTATTTACGATCAGTCTGGGGGGAACAACGCCGACGCCGGATACGGTTGCCAACTATTTATTTAATGAAACGAGCGGAACTACGGCGGCAGACGCTTCAGGCAGCGGCAACAATGCGACATTAAACGGCAATGCAGCATGGGCGGCGGGCAAAAACGGCAATGCCTTAAGCCTGAACGGCACTTCGGCATACGCGAGCCTGCCGGCGGGCATCGTCAGCTCGCTCGGAGATTTTACAGTTTCGACGTGGGTAAAAGCCAATTCGTTAAGCAACTGGATCCGCATTTTTGATTTCGGCACGGGAACGAGCTCCCATATGTTTTTGACGCCTCAGCCCGGAAGCGCAGGTCTGCGGTTTGCCATTACCAATAACGGCAACGGATCGGAGCAGCAAATCAATTCGACGGCCGCGTTTCCGACAGGGGTGTGGAAGCATGTTGCCGTAACACTGTCCGGAAATACCGGCATCCTTTACGTAGACGGCACAGAAGTAGCCAGAAACTCCAACATGACGCTCAAACCTTCAAATCTGGGCAGCACAACGCAAAATTATATCGGAAAATCGCAATACGCCTCCGATCCTTATTTGAACGGGTTGATCGACGATTTCAAAATTTACAACCGGGCGCTGAGCGCATCGGAAGTCAGTACCCTTGCCGGAGGAGGCGGCGGTACGACAACGCCCGCGAATATCGCCTCCATGGCAACGGCGACCACATCCTTCGTCTCCTCATGGGAAAGCTTGACCGGTTTAAATGACGGCTATACGCCGACCAGCTCCAGCGATCGGGGGCACCCCGTCTATGGAAACTGGGATAACCCGGGGACAACCCAGTGGGTCGAATATGATTTCAACGAAAATCATACGATATCCAGCACCGACGTCTACTGGTTCGCAGACGGCCAGGGCATCGATGTGCCCGCATCCTATTCCATCCAATATTGGAATGGAACGTCATGGGTCAACGCAGCGAATACGTCGGGTCTCGGCGTCGCCAGCAATCAATACAACACCACAACGTTCACTCCGTTTACGACAAACAAGATCCGTCTGAACATAACGGCAAAATCGACCGCCTCGACAGGAATCGAATCGTGGAAAGTTAACGGCATTTAAGCACCGCTGAAAGCCGCAAAAAAGACGCCTCCAAATCCACTGTACAAGTGGAATTGAGGCGTTTTTTTGCGGGCGGCGGCAGCCCGGCCGGCCGGGGGCGCTGAACCCTGTGCCGCGCGAGGGAGATGCGGCTCGGGGCAGCGCGAGCGGTGGGGTGGCCGCGGGCGCCTGAGGAACGCCGCCCCTCGGGGCGGCTCGAGCGGTGGGGTGCGTCGTTTCTTGAGACCTTCGCGGTCATCCGACCGCCAGTGGGATCGCTCCGAACCATTCCAAGCAAACCGCTATTCCTTTTCACGGCTGCGGCGATGCTTTGCAGACCGACACGCTCACTTACGTACCACTGGCCAAGCACGCAGAAATCCTGCAAAATGAGACTGTTGAGTAAACCCGTGTTTCGGAGCAGCACACCCTTGTTAGCGCGCAGGAAACATGCAGCAATCAAATTGTTGAGGAAGTGATGGGTTAGGGGGAACCAGACATGTGGTCAACCGACCGCCGTCATGCAGCGCAATACCGCGCGCCGGGAGCTGTGCGGTGCGAAAAGAGTAGCTAATTTTTGAAACAGCACCAACGTGTGCCTTTCCCGGTAAGTCGTTCGTGCTATACAGTGGGGGTCATGAGGTAGCTTGACAAGGAGAATACCTGCGGAAATGAGACTGTTGAGAAAAACCGTGCGTTAGAGCAGCGCCCCCCCATTAGCGCATTGAACACCTGTAAAAATTAGAATGTTAAGAAAGTGACGGGTTGACCGGAAGGGGAGCCTGATTGGGGGCGCAACCGCTCTTTCCAAACACGCGCCTCCCCCACGCAGGTTGCGATCGTACACTACCCCTCTCTCTGCCATACCGCCTATTAGAGCGAGGGCATGAGGTGAGGCGGCTCGACAGGGAAAAAACCTGCAAAAGTGCAGGCTTTTTCCGTGGAAATGTTGCATTTTGGCGAAAAGCCTGCGAAAGTGCAGGAATTTTCGCTGAAAATGAATCTGAGCCCTTGTACGCGGTGAAAAGCCTGCACATTTGCAGGAATTTTTCGTTTCCAGCATATTGAACGAGCAAAAACTGTACTTTTGCAGGTTTTGTTCGCGCAAACAGGCAGATTATGCTATCGGCTCTGGCGTGTGGGCCTCTGGGCAGCCTGCATTTTTGCAGGCTGCCCGTTGGTGGCCGCATGCCGGCTTTCTCGCCAGCGACCTCAAGCTGGCTTTCTCGCCGACGCCCCATGCCGGGTTCCCACCGGCGGCCTCAGGCCAGCTTTCACGCCGACGGCCTCAGGCCAGCTCTCTCGCCGACGGCCGCAGGCGGGCTTTCTCGCCAGCGACCTCAAGCTGGCTTTCTCGCCGACGCCCCAAGCCGGCTCTCCCACCGGCGGCCGCATGCCGGCTCTCCCACCGGCGGCCGCATGCCGGCTTTCTCGCCGGCAACCTCAAGCCAGCTCTCTCGCCGACGGCCTCAAGCCAGCTCTCTCGCCGACGGCCGCAGGCGGGCTTTCTCGCCAGCGACCTCAAGATGGCTTTCCCACCAGCGGCCGCATACCGGCCTCTCGCCAGCGGCCACCGCCACCCTTGCATGCCGGCTCAAACGATGACGAGCTCCTTCGTCGCGCCGAGGTTTACGGACTCGCAGCCATCCTCCGTCACGATGACAATATCTTCGATCCTGACGCCGAACTCGTTGGGCAAATAAATGCCGGGCTCCACGCTGAACACCATGCCGGGCTCGACGATCAGCTCGTTGCCGCCGTGAAGCGACGGCTCCTCATGGATGTCGATGCCCAGCCCGTGCCCGGTGCGGTGGGTGAAAAAGCGCCCGTATCCGCTGTCCTCGATCACCGCGCGCGTAGCTTTGTCGATCTCCGCTACCGGGATGCCCGGCCGCACGGCGCCGATGCCCGCCATATGGGCGGCTTTGACGATGTCGTATACCTCCCGCTGCCTGGAGGACACGTGCCGCACGCCGACCGTACGGGTCATATCGGAGCAGTAACGGTCGATCAGCCCGCCCATGTCGATCACGACCAGCTCGCCCTCCTGAATGCGGGTATCCCCGGGATGATGATGCGGATTGGCCGCGTTCGGGCCGGTTGCGATAATCGGCTCGAACGACATCGTGCGCACGCCTTCCTGTTTCCACAGCGATTGCAGTTCCTCAACAAGGTCATTTTCGCTCATACCCGGAACGACTTTTGCGAACAGCTTTTCCATCACCCTGCTCGCGGTGGCTCCCGACTTGCGAATCAGCTCCTGCTCGTGAGCGTCTTTTCTCAGCCGAAGCGTATGTAAAATCGCCCCGCCTGCCGCATAACGGGCGTTTGGTTGTGCCTTCATCAAGCTCAACAAATTGGCGCTCCGCCACAGATCGTCAATGCCGACAACACCCGAGTCGTCGATAAAAGCGGCCGTTTTGGCGATCGCGTCTTCCCCGTCCCGCACAAAATGACATTCCAGGGAGCTGTTAGCGAAGTCCTCTCTGTGCATTTCCGGCGCGAGGATGACCGGGTCTTTCCCTTTGCGGAACACAATCGCCAGCAATCTTTCGAGCGGATCGATCCATATCCCGGTAAAATAATAAAAATTGGCGGTCGTCGCCACAAGCAGCGAATTATAGCCGTGCTGCTCCATCAGTTCGTTCGCTCTTCGAATGCGCGCTGCAAACGGATTTGCTGTCATTATTTCGTATCCCTCATTTCCATGGAAACGGCTGCCGGTTATGACTCGCGGATCCAGACCAGCATCTCGCCCTGTCCGCGGTTCGCCCAGGCAAAATACGGCACAGCCCGGAGGGCAACCCGTTTCTCCGAATCGTATCGCGCTTTTTTGTAAAGCGCATCCTGCCATCCCGCATCGGTGCCGCGCACGCCTTCGCCGGTAATGACGGCGACCCCGCCGAGAAGATCGCGCTCAAAACGGACGTCAAGCCGGGCATCGTGCGGCAGTCGAATGTCCTGCAAAACGGCGCCGTTGTCCGCCTCTTCAAGGCAGTATACGACAGGCCCGCGCTGCAGCGCAACTTTGCCTGCGTTCACTCTCACGTTCGGATGGGCGTGAATGCGTTCCACCGGCATCGGCAAGCAAATGTCGACCCGGTCTCCTTCACGCCAAATCCGCTTGAGCTCAGCATAGCCTTTGCTCACGAGTTTTTCAACTTGCACGTCTTGCCCGTTCACCTTGACCGATGCGCCTTCGCACCATCCCGGGATGCGGACCGCTAACGTGAATTCGGCTTCAGCCTCCGGGGAAACGGTAATCGCAATCCGCTCATCCCACGGATAATCGGCCGTCTGCGTCAGCTTCACCCGCCGGCCGGCAACCGCAAATTGCGTTTCGCTGCCCGCAAACAGATGAACGTATACCTTATCCCCGCTCTGCGAGTAGATGTATTGTCCGATGGATGCGACAAGCCTGGCGATATTGGGCGGGCAGCAGGCGCAGCCGAACCATTTTTGACGGATGGGCCGGGCGTGCATTTTGTCGGATCTGCTGCAGGCATCGGGCCAAACTTCCAGCGGATTGACATAGAAAAAGCTTTTTCCGTCGAGCGACATGCCGCTGATCGTGCCGTTGTACAGCGCCCTTTCCATCACGTCCGCGTATTTGCCGTCCGGATCAAGCAGCAGCATCCGCCGGGCCCAAAATACGAGGCCGATCGATGCGCACGTTTCGGTGTAGGCCGTATCGTTCGGCAGATCGTAATCGAAGGAGAACGCTTCGCCTTCGTGATGCGAGCCTATGCCGCCGGTTACATACATCTGCTGCTGCGTTACGTTGTCCCACAGCCTCACGCACGCCTCGGTCAATGCCGGGTCCTGCGCTGCCAGCGCGACATCGGCCATCCCGGCGTACATGTACATCGCTCTGACCGCGTGGCCGACCGCCTTGTGCTGGTCGCGCACGGGCAGATGCGATTGGTTATACTCATAATTATGCTTGTATAAACGGTAATAGCCTTCCCTTAACAGCGATTCCGCGCCGAACAGCTCCGCCCGCTTCTCCGCTTCCTGCTTGAAATAATGCGGTGTTTGCCCGCGCTCGTCGATAAAATACCGGCTCAGCTGCAAATACCGCTCGTTGCCTGTTACTCGGTACAGCCTCATCAGGGCAAGCTCGATTTCCTGGTGGCCCGGATAGCCATGTTTTTTATGCTCCTCATCACCGAAAACCGAGTCGATATGATCGGCCAGCTTGCAGACGATGTCCAAAAACTTGCGCTTGCCCGTCGTTTCATAGTAAGCAACCGCCGCTTCGATCATATGCCCGGCACAGTACGTCTCATGGTTGTCGCGTTCATTGAGCCAACGGCGCTCCGGCTGTTTGATCGTAAAATACGTATTCAAATAGCCGTCCGCCTGCTGCGCTCTGCCGAGCAGATCGATCGTCTCGTCGGCAAGCCGCTCCAGCTCCGGATCGGGATCGGTCGCCAGGCTGTAGGCGACGGCTTCCAGCCACTTCGCTACGTCGCTGTCCTGAAACACATAGCCGTAAAATTCGCCTTCCGCTTCCCCTGCGGCAATGCGGAAGTTTTCCAGGCAATGGCTTGGCGACGCATCATCGATCCGGTCGTTCAGCGCCGCCCACTGGTAAGGAATCACCTCCTCCCGGATCAACTGCCTGTATTTCGTCCAAAAAGGGTCGTTCACGGTCACTTCTTTCCATGAAAAGTTTGCCGATTGCTGCCCTTCGCACATTTCAGTTCCCCCCTGATATGGTTCCATATTTTACCCACCAACTTTCAACGTATCCTGCCACATCCGGTACAGCCTGCTCCGCGCAGCGGCAATTCCCGGATGGAATTGAATCAAGGCCGAAGCGCGGACTTGCTCCACATGCATGGTCGCAGATAGTATGATTTGTTCGCCCAGCCCCTGCTCCCCAAAAACACCCGCGTCATGGCATATCGATACGGCGGCCAGCTTGCCCTGCGCCATGGCGACGAGCGCGCTTTCCACGCCGGTAATATTTCCGGCCACATAAAGCCCTTTCACAGGGGTTTGCATCCGTTCGCCGTGCAGCGGGATATGCCCGCCTAATTCCGGCATGTAAATGAACGGGCAGCCCGCGACCGAGGCCAGCTCGGCTAACGGATAGAGCCCGCCGGAAAGCGCGACGAAGTCGACGGCCAACTCCCTTTCGGTGCCCGGTATGGCGATTCCCTGCGCGTTCACATCGGCAAGCGTGACCGATTCCACCTGCGTATTTCCGTTGATCGACAGGGCGGCCGTGCGCAGCATCAGCGGAATACCGCCGATCTTCACACCGCTTCGGGGAAACAATTTCACGACGTTCCCGGACACGTTCATCGCTTTGGCGATTCGCCCGCCCATGCGCAGCCACGGCGACGGAGCGAGGTGCGATACATCCATAAGCACTTCCAGGCACTTCTTCGGATCGGCGGCTTGCCCCGCGACCGCCTGGCCGGAAGGCAGTACGATTCCGGCCAGATCGACGCCGCCGGCGGCAAGCTCGCCGGCAATCGCCATGGCGAGCACGTTGACGCCGATCATAAGCCCGCGCTTGCCCGGCTTCACGTAATGGACGTTCGTCATCACTTGGGCGGCGCCGACGGACATGACGCCGGGGAGCGTCCAGCCCTTCGTCGGCAGCGGAATTTCCGCAGCGCCCGTCGCCAGCAAAACATACGGCGATGACAGGATGCCTTCGGTCGTCGCAACTTCCCAATCGCCGCCATCCGTTCTGTGCAGGCCGTAAACGGAAACGCCGCAGCGGATTTGCACGCCGAGCTCGCCGAGTTGCTCGACCAGCTCCGCTGCGATCTGCTTGCCGATCCACCAGCCTTTGCCGGGCTCGTTATGGAACTGGCCCGGCATGCGCCCGCCGGGCGCCGGAAATTCGTCGACGACCGTCACGCTGAGGCCGTTGTCGGCTGCAACCTCCGCCGCCGACAGACCTGCCGGACCGGCTCCGACAATAATAAGGTCGCACTGCCGCCGCTTTGGTTTCATGGCAGTTTCCTCCCCGTGATTTCGTTCGGCAGCTGCGGCCCCGAGAACAGGACCATCCCGTCTTCAAGAGGCGTCAGGCACGCCCGAACCATGCCCGTGCCCTGAAGCTGCACTCGGCATTCCATGCAGTGCCCGATGGCGCAGTACAGTCCGCGCGGGTTCCCGGACTCTTCATGCTTCCTGAGCGTGCGGACGCCGACGGCCAGCAAAGCTGCGGCAACGGTTTCGCCGCCGAAGCCCGTCATCGGCCTGCCGTCAAAAGTAAAGCCGACGGGGCTGCGCTGTTCTTTTCGGCCCAGTATCGGATGGTCCGTTATGCGAAGCGTGTCCATATTATTCACCCTTTGCCAACTGGCCGAAAGTAATGGGACGGATGGGCGGCCGGTACGACAGCAGCTCCGCGTCTCTCGGTGTTCCGGGCGCTTTTTCTTGAACCCACGCTTCGACCAGTTGTCTGCAAATCCGCCCCTGGCAAGCGCCCATCGACGCCCGTGTTTTCATTTTCAACTGGCGCGAAGTGCGGCATCCTGCTGCATAGGCTTCCTCCAATTGCTCCATTGTCACTTCTTCACAACGGCAGATGATCAGCGTTGACGGCTTCATCCTCCTGCCCCCCGTCCCTGTTTGGATTTAAAAGAATTGGATTGCGCACGTTTTGATTTCGCTGTAAAAATCAAGAGCCGTCTGGCCCTGCTCGCGGGTGTGGGAGCTCGACAGCTTCATGCCGCCGAACGGCGCCTGGTACTCGACTCCGGCGGTTTCCTGGTTCACCCGCACCATCCCGGCCTGCGCTTCTTCCAAAAAGCGGTGGGCTGCGGATAAGTTCTGCGTAAACAAGGAAGCGCTTAAACCGAATACGGTCCGGTTGCATAAAGCGATCGACTCGTCAAAATCGCGGGCAGGCAGAAGCGCGGCCACAGGCCCGAAAATTTCCTCCTGAATGAGCGGATGGTCCGCATCGACGCCGGCGGTGACCAACGGACGAATGTAATGTCCGCCGAACGCTTCCGCCGAGCCCAGCCCTTCCGCAACGATTTCCGCTTGCTCATGAGCCATCGCCACATACGACATGACCGTCTTGTATTGGCTCGCGGATGCGACCGGGCCGAGATAAGCCGATGGGTCGTGCGCTGGCGCAAGCTTAATCGCGGCAAGCGCTTGTTTCAGCCCGCTTACGAACGGCTCGTAAACGGACTTTTCGACGATTATCCGGCTCGTTGCCGTACATTTTTGCCCTGCGGAGCGGAAGGCGCCGCTGAGAATCATCGGAATCGTCTTTTCCAAATCGGCATCGCGCAGGACGATAGCGGCGTTTTTCCCGCCCATTTCGGTCTGGTACTTGATGTTTCTGCGCGCGCATATGGCCGCCACCCGCATTCCGGTCGCGGTGGAGCCCGTGAAGCTCACGGCATCCAGCGCCGTCTGCTCAAGCAGCGCGTCGCCGATTTGGCTGCCTTTGCCGATGACCAGGTTCAGCACCCCCGCAGGAAGCTGTGCGGCCGCAAAAACTTCCGCAAGCCGCGCAGCCGTCAAGGAAGCCGACTCGGCAGGTTTCCACACGACCGTATTTCCGCAAATGAGCGCGGGAGCAATTTTCCAAATCGGAATGGCAACGGGAAAATTCCACGGCGTCACGATGCCGACGACCCCGAGAGGCACGCGCTTCGTATATTGCAGCACGTTCGCTTCGTTCGAAGGGATGACGTCGCCGTTCGAGCGGACGCCTTCGGCTGCGTAGTAGCGCAGCAGGTTGACTCCGCGCATCACTTCTCCGCGCATCTCCGTGATCGGCTTGCCCATTTCCGCGCTGGCCAGCGCGGCGACCTCAGAGGCGCTTTCCGCCAAGGCCGACGCCATTTTGTACAAATATTCCCCGCGCGCCGCTCCGGTTAGTCGAGACCACGAGCTAAGCGCAATGCGGGCCGCCTGTTCAGCCTGCATGACCTGCGGCGCATCCGAAAGATGAAGTACGCCGACACTTTCCCGCAGGTTGGAAGGGTTTTGGACGGTCAGCTCGCCCGCACCGGGCGTGATCCATTCCCCTCCGATCCAGTTTTTACTGTGCACCTGTAATTCCCTCCTCGTTCATATGTTACTTCCGGTTGACAGCATACTCGTATGCCTGCTTGATTTGCGCATAGTCGGCTTCCGGCAGCGGCAGTCTCGGCGGGCGGGTCGGACCTACGGGGAATCCGGACAGCTCCATCATGTATTTGATCGATTGAACGAGCTGCGGGCTTGCGTCAAAGTGGAACAAAGGGAGCAAATAGCGGTACAGCTCCTGGGCTTCCTTCGCTTTCCCCGCTCGCGCCAATTGAAACAGCTCGACTCCTTCTTTGGGCAGCGCGTTGGGAACGCCGGATATCCAGCCCGTAGCGCCGAAAAGCGGGCCTTCCATCGCCAGATCGTCGACGCCGATCATCACTTCCAGGTCCGTTTTGGCCAAAATATCGTGAACGCGGCGAATGTCGCCCGAAAACTCTTTGACGGCAACGACGTTTTCGATTGTGGACAGCTCGGCGAGAAAATCCGGCGTCATATCGACTTTGTAATCGTGAGGGTTGTTGTAGGCGATTATTGGCAGCCCTACGCTCGACAGCGCTTCATAATGGGCGAACACTTCGTGCTTCAAAGGCTTGTAATTGATCGGCGGCAAAGCCATCACGCCCGCGGCCCCCGCTTCTTTCGCGTGGCGCACCCAACTGACGGCTTGTGCCGTCGATGGAGCAGCGGAACCGGGTACCACCGGAACCCGGCCTGCTGCGGCCTTGACGACGGTTTCGACAACGCGGGCGCGCTCGTCGCCCGAAAGCGTCGCATATTCGCCCAGCGAGCCTGTCGGTACCAGGCCATGAACTCCTTGATCGATCA
Source organism: Paenibacillus sp. sgz302191 (assembly GCF_057749925.1). Classification (NCBI taxonomy): domain Bacteria; kingdom Bacillati; phylum Bacillota; class Bacilli; order Caryophanales; family Paenibacillaceae; genus Paenibacillus; species Paenibacillus sp. sgz302191. The sequence goes on along the minus strand of NZ_JBYLHY010000011.1, from coordinate 247,758 downwards.
GCCAATTGCACAGTTCATGCAGCCTTCCGAAATCCACCTCATATTCCTTCGTAAACGGTGTGACAATGGCGACATAGACGCCTTCAAAACGGGTCATTGCAGTTGCTCCTCTCCATGGATCATTTGTTTATTTTTAAAGCGCAAAGGTTAGCGCAATAAAAAACCTTCGGCCAGCGGATCGGCCGGGTCTGCGACAAATTGCAGCAAGCCTGTAATAAACGCATTGCCGGTGATTCGCGGAATAATCGCGGGGCGCGTTCCTATGCTCGTTTCCATGACGGCCTCGCCGGTGATCTGCGAGCCTGCGATTCCTTCGTACACGCATGCTTCGCCAAGCTTCAGCTTGCCGCGATGAACCGACGCCGCCATATGGGCGCAAACTCCCGTCCCGCCGGGCGAGCGGTCGAACTGATCGCCTGCGAACACGGTCACGCTGCGGTAATTCGAACCGGGCCGGCGCACGTTGTTCGAATCCGCGAACACGACGCCCTCAAGCCCAGTCAAATGCCGCTCAAGCGGATGCGCGATGTGCATGCGGGCTTCGATCTCCCGCTTCAGCTGCCGTCCCCACCGCTGCAATTCGGGCAGCTCGCTCTCCTGCAGCCGGAGCCCGCCCAGCGCGCCGGCTTCAACAATCGCGTAAAAAGCGCCGCCGAACGCAATATCCACGCTGAAATCCATACCGTTCAGGGCAACGGGAACGTCTGCCGCATAGACGAATGAAGGCACGTTATCGAAGGATACCGATGCGACTTCGCTGCCTTCGCACACCGCGTAAGCCGTTATCCGGCCAGCCGGGGTGTCGATGCGGATGCCCGTATCCACCTTATCCGCCTTATCCGCCTTATCCGCCGCCTCCGCTTCGCCCGGATGAAGCCGGCCTGTCTCCAGCAGCGCCGTGACGGCGGCGATAATGCCGTGCCCGCTCATCGCGCTGAAGCCTGCGTTATGCATGAACAGCGCGCCGAAATGGCCGTCTGCGGAAGCCGGGGGCGTAATGACGCACCCGGTCATGCCGTGGTGCCCCCGCGGCTCCGCCATTAAAAACGAACGGATCGAATCGAAATTCCGCCGGAAGCAGTCGGCCCGCTCCCATTGATTGCTCCCTTGCAGGTAAGGGATGCCCCCGGTTACGATACGCAGAGGCTCCCCGCCGGCATGCGTATCGATCGTTGTAAACAGCTTATTGAATTCCATCGTCCAGCCTCCCAAAGTCGGTTCCGGCAGTTACAGCAGGAAAAATCCGTTTTTCAGCGGGTCTTTGTCATGAAAAACAAACTGGTGCAGCCCGGTAACCCAGGCCGAACCGGAAATGTGCGGAACGATCGCCGGGAAACCGCCTACGCTCGTTTCTTGCAGGCATGTTGCGGCGAACATCGACCCAACAATGCTTTCGTGCAAGAATGTCTCGTTCAATCCGAGCTCGCCTCTGGCATATAAGACCGCCGCTTTCGCCGAAGTGCCGGTGCCGCACGGGGATCTGTCGATGCCGCCGGGCGGAATGACAACGGCATTGCGGCAGCGGGCCGATGGCGAAGCCGGGTCGCTATAGAACTCGATATGAGTCAAACCGCGTATCTCCGGTATTTCCGGGTGCACGATTTCCCGCACGGCGTTCACGGCATCCCGGATTTGAATGCCCAATCGAATAATGGCGGAAGCGTTATTCGGCTCAAGCGGCAAACCTAGCGGCCTCGCATCGACGATTCCGTAAAAATTGCCGCCATAAGCAATGTCGACGGCAATGTCGCCGAACCCCTTCACGGGAACGGGCACCTCTTTCATGTATAAAAAAGAAGGAACGTTCGTGAACGCGACCTGCTTCACTTTGCCGTTCTCGATATCCAGATCGGCCACGACGAGACCGGCCGGCGTATCGAGCCGAATCACCCGTTTATCCAGCGGGAATATGCCGCCTTCGATCAAGGCGGTGCAGACGCCGATCGTATCGTGGCCGCACATCGGCAAGTAGCCGCCGGTTTCGATGAAGACGACGCCGATATCCGCCGAAGGATCGCAGGGCTCGGTCAATATGCAGCCGGACATCACTTCATGCCCGCGGGGCTCGAACATGAGCGCGCGCCTGAAATCGTCGTGTGCCTCGGACATGTATACCATTTTGTCTTTCATCGTATTTCCGTACAGCTTGGGCCCGCCGCTCGTCACCGTCCGGGTCGGATTGCCCCCTGTATGCGTATCGATCGTCGTTACGAGTTTGGACAGCTTCATAAAATCACCTGATGTTCGCTTTTATTTTGAAAACGGCTGTAATGCAGCGGCTCGGCCGGAATGCAGGTCGGCTCTCCGCACAGCATTTCGCTGATCAGCTTGCCGGTTACGGCGGCGAGGCTGATGCCGTCGCCCTCATGCCCGGCGGCAATGTACAATCCCGGGATGTCGTCGACCCGGGATACGATCGGGAGATGATCCGGCGTCCACGGCCGCAGCCCCGCATAGGCGCGCAGCATCGGGATATCCCGGATGGCCGGAAAAAAGCGGATCGCCCGCTCGGCGATCAGCCGGATCACATACGGGTCGATGCCCGTATGCATGCCGACGAACTGGCGGCTGCTGCCGATCAGAAAATTTTGCGACGCCGTCGGCTCGAACACGAGGGCGACGCCGTATTTTTCGACGTCCGGGTCGACTTTGCGCGTTCCCCCGAACTTGCTGATCAAATAGCCGAACTCCATCACCTTGCGGCGGCCGATGCTCGGCGAGCGCATGGATACCAAAATGTGCCCTTTCCGCGGCTCGATCGGAATGTCGAGGCCGACCATGGCGCCGATCTGCTTCGCCCATATGCCGGCCGCATTGATCACCGTCGGCGCCAGAATAACGCCGTTCGCGGTTTCCACGCCGCGGACTTTGCGGCCGGCATCGAGCAGAATCGCCGTCACCGGCGTATGCGCGAGCATCCGCGCACCGAGCCGCTGCGCCGTCGTTGCGAGCGAGTAGGTCAGCAGCACGGGATTGACCGTAGAGTCGGTCGCGCACTCCAAACCGCCCGGCAAATCGTCGGCCAAATGCGGCCACTCGTCGCGCAAATCGTGCCGGTCCAGCATGCGGAACGGCAGCCCCGCAGCTTGCTGCCGGGCGACCCACCGCTCTGCGGCGGCCATCTCTTCGTCGGTTTCGCAGACGAGAATGCTGCCGGGAGCCCGGTATTCGAACTCCTCGTCCAGCTCGCGCGCCAGCCCGGCGACCAGCTCCTGGGATTTGAGCGACATCCGGCTGTCGAATCCGGGGTCTTTGTCAATCGCCAAAATGTTGCCGTCGCAGCGCGACGATGTGCCCCCGGATATTTCACCGCGCTCCACAACGATTACGTCCATGCCGCGCTGTGCCGCATAGTAGGCTATTGCCATCCCGATAATCCCGCCGCCAATGATTACAACGTCTGCCGTATGATGGTTCATCGTCTTTCCGTCACCTCTTTGCTTAGCGGCCCGCCATGCGGCGGTTACAGAACAATGAGCGCTTTGTCGGACTTCGTCAGCACTTCAATGCCCGTCTCCGTAATCAAAATGTCGTCTTCGATGCGCACCCCGCCGAAACCCGGAATATAGATGCCGGGCTCGACCGTAAGCACCATCCCCGGCTGCAAAATATCTTCGCTTGTCTGCGAAAGCCGCAGCGGCTCGTGGATTTCCAGGCCGAATCCGTGTCCGAGCCCGTGTCCGAAATGGTCCGCGTAGCCGTATTTGGCGATGACATCCCTGCCGAGCGAATCCGCTTCCTTCCCGGACATGCCCGGCTTGATCCCGGCCAGCACCGTCCTGTTCGCCTCAAGCACGATGTCATAAATGTCCATGTGCTTCTTGTCAGGCTTGCCGATGAAGACGGTTCGCGTCAAATCGGAACAATACCCGCCGTATAGCGCCCCGAAATCCATGGTGACGAATTCGCCCGTACCCAGCTTCTTGGCGCTTGCGAGGCCGTGCGGCAGGGCGGAGCGTTCGCCGGAGGCTACGATCGTGTTGTAGGCGGTGGACGGCGCGCCGCTCTTGCGGATCGAATATTCCAGCTCGGCGGAAACGTCAAGCTCGGTCATGCCGGGCTTCATAATGTTCAAAATATCCGCAAAAGCCTGGTCGGTAATGCTCACCGCCTTACGGATCGCTTCCAGTTCGCCCTCGTCTTTATAGGCGCGGATCTGTTCCACGATCTCTTTGACAGGCACCATTTCGATGTCTGCGAACTTCTCCCTGTAGGCGGTGTACGCGCCGAACGAAACGTCGTTTTGCTCGAATCCGAGTCTGCCCACTTGCTCCGACACCAGCAGTTCATGGATCGAATCGATCGCTTTCACTCCATGCTGGATCACCTCGTACAGCCCAGCCTGCTCGTTCGCTTGGCGGGTATAGCGAAAATCGGTAAACAACACCGCCCTGTCCTGCGTGATGACAACAAAACCGGCCGAACCCGTAAAACCGGTTAAATATTTGCGGTTCATCGCATGCGTCACGAGAAGCGCGTCAAGGTTCTGCGCCTGCAATTGCTCCCGAACCCGCTGCAGCCTGTAGGCTTCCATCGCAATCAACTCTCTTTCCCTTGTAGTAGCAAAGCGTCTTCCGGCGGCTAGCCTTTAATTCCGGTTAACGTAATGCCTTCGATAAAATAACGCTGCGCCACGAAAAACAGCACCAGTACCGGAGCTACGATCGCTGCGGAAGCAGCCATGAGATAACCCCATTGCGCGTTATACAGCCCTTTGAACGTAGCCAGGCCGAGGGCCAGCGTAAACTTTTCATTGCCGCTCAAATAAATGATCGGCCCGAGAAAATCGTTCCAAACGTCGATGAACGTGAAGATGCCCACGACGATCATCGCCGGTTTGGCCAGCGGCACAATAATTTTGCACAGCACCGTGAACGGTTTGGCCCCGTCCATATATGCGGCTTCGTCCAGCTCTTTAGGAATGCTCATAAAAAACTGGCGCAGCAAAAATATGTTGAAGGCGCCGCCGCCGAACCAGGCCGGAACGGTTAAAGGCAGGAATGTGTTGAGCCCCCCGACGCTTTTCCACACCATGAACGTCGGAATTAATGTGACGGCATACGGCAGCATCATCGTCGACAGAAGTACGGCGAAAATAAAATCTCTCCCCGGCCATCTCAAGCGGGCGAAGCTGTAAGCCGCCATAATGCTCGTAATCATCACGCCGGAGATCGTAAAAAGCTCGATCGTCAACGTGTTTTTCAAATATTGAAAAAAAGGGACGGCGGTCAGCGATTCCGAATAATTGCTCCATTTGAACGGATCGGGAATCCACTGCGGCGGAAAAACGAAAATTTGGCTGTTATCCATCAAGGAGCTGCGCAGCAGCCAAAAAAACGGGAACATCATGCCGGCGCTGCCGACGATCAGAATGACATAGATCCAAAGCCTGATCAGGGAAAACCGTTTCCCGTAACGGATAGCCGTTCCTGCGGCTGCACCTGCGGTCGTATGGCTCACGGTCTCCCCCCTTCCTCGTAATGAACCCATTTGTTCGAAGTTTTAAACACGATCAGCGTCAATACCATGATGATGATGAACAAAATCCACGCCAGCGCCGATGCGTAGCCGATCCGGGATTCCGTGAACGCTTTGCGGAACAAGTAGAACACGTAGAACAAAGTTGCGTTGTTCGGGCCTCCCTGCGTCATGATGTAAGCTTGGTTGAAAGCCTGGAACGTACCGATCAGCGACATGACCAGGTTGAAAAAAATCGTCGGCGTCATGCAGGGGATCGTAATGTGCCGGAATTTGTGCCATCGGCTGCCGCCATCGACCTCGACGGCCTCATACAAATGAGCGGGCACGGCCTGCAAGCCGGCCAGAAATATAAGCACCGAGTTGCCTACGCCCCACGAGCTCATCAGGATCAGCGACGGAATGGCCGTCGTTTCGCTGTAAATCCATTGCGATGTGGGCAGCCCGACTAATTTGAGCATGGCGTTCACAAGGCCGAAGTCCGGGTTGAAAATCCAGATCCAGAGCATCGTATTGGCAATGGCGGGAACGATCGTCGGCAAATAAAATATCGTGCGGAAAATCGCCAATCCCCTGACTTTCTGGTTCAATAGAAAAGCTACGGCAAAGGCGGCGAGCAGCATGACAGGCACGCTGCCCAGAGCGTAGTAGCTCGTTACGAACAAAGATTGACTGAACAGCGGATCGGCCGTAAAAATCGTCTTATAATTGTTCAGGCCGACAAAATGCCAATCGCTTCCGATGCTCCAATCCGTCAAGCTGTAAAAAAACGAAGCAGCCACAGGATACAGCGTAAAGCAGATGAGTCCCAATATCGGCGGAAGCGCAAATAATAGGCCCCAGTTTCTTTCCATTCGCGAAATGCCCGATACTTTGCCCCGCACGTTTCCACCTCCTTATGTCCCGTTATTTATCCGCATACTTCCCTTTCAGGAGCGGCTGCACGTCTTTTTCCAGCCCGTCCAGCACCTCTTTGGCCGGCTTTTTGTTCGTCCAGATCATATCGAGGGCAGGCGTAATTTTGGTGCTCATCTCCGACCAATTTTTCAAATCGGAAGTGGGCGATTTCACCGAATATTTCAAAGCGTAATCTATGGCCGCCGTTTTCCATTCAGGGGGATGAACATCGTTTTTCGTCCACAAATCAATCGCCGCCTGGTCGGTATAATATTTCGTTTCCACGGGCATCCACAAGCCGATTTTGTAGAGGTCGACCTGCTCCGGGTTGTTGTGGAATTTGTAAAACTCCATCGCTTCCTTCGGGTGCTTCGTATTCGCGAAAACGACGCTCGCGCCTGCGATGTAAGTCGTTCTGGGCTCTTTGAATTTCGGCAGCACGCCTATGCCGTAGTTGATTTTCGCTCTGGAAATATCGAGCTGGGCCCAGGTGCCGTCCAGTACCATCGCCACTTTGCGCGTCTGCAGCCGCACGTAGTTATCCGGCATATTTTGCTGCTGGACCAAATCCGGCGAGACGTGATACTTGAACAGCAAATCTTGCAGCGCCTGGAACACCTCTACGGATTCGGGACTGTTCATCGTATATTTCATGCCTGTCTGGTCCGTGATGCCCGCGCCGTTGCTCGCCATGAGCGGGCCCCAGCTCGCCCGGTCGGCGCCGAAGGAAAAGCCATACTGCACGATATTTTTCGGATCAAAAGCGGGATCGGCCGCGGTCTTGCCGTTCTTGTCCTTCGTTAATTTTTTGGCAACCTCGACAAATTCGTTCCATGTCCACGCCTTGCCGGCTTCGGCCGGAGGCAGCTCAAGTCCCGCTTCCTTGAACAAATCCTTGTTGTAATAAAGCACCATCACCTCGGCGGCCGTCGCATTGCCTACGACCTTGCCCGGTGCGCTGTAGTAAAACGATGCCGGCAGCCGGTTTTGCAGCTCTGTCGAATCTTTTAAATACGGAGTGAAATCGAGCAGTTTGCCTTCTTCTCCCCATTTGGAAGCGAAGGAGTCCGGCAAATAGGCGATATCGGGCAGCTCGTTGGAAGCCATCAGCGTGTTGATTTTCGTGGTGTAATCGCCGGGCACGTGCTCCGCCGCCACCTGGATGTTCGGATGGCTATCATTGAACGCTTTGACCATCACTTCGACGGCTTTCTTCTCTTCGTTGCTGCCCCAGAACATAAACTTCAGCTTCACAACCTCTTTGGGGTTCACCGCAGCCGTCCCCGCAGGTCCCGAGGCGCCCTTGGAATCCGGGGCACTGGTGCACGCCGTCAGGGCAGCGGACAACGCCAGTAGCACAGCCGTGATGAACCATTTTTTACTTTTCATAAGATGGCTCCCCTCTTCATAAGACTGATTTTGGCTTACCTCTTTATTATGGGAAGGAGCGTCCGCGCGGACAATCGAATATGTCCTCATGCTCTTTGTTTTGGTAAGATGATTTCATAAAACTTCATACAAACTTTATAAAAACCGCTTCCGGTATTCCGTCGGCGTCACGCCGATATGCTTCTTGAACGCCATGCTGAAATAGTTCGTATCCGTAAAGCCTACCTGTACGGCCGTATCCAAAATTTTCAGCGAAGGGTCCATCAGCAGCTCCTTGGCTCGTTCGAACCGGATCCGCGTCGAGAATTCGCCGAATGTTTCGCCCGTCGCCTGTTTGAACCGCATGCTGAGATATTTCGGACTAATATTCAGGTGTTGGGCCAGATTGACCAAGCTGAGGTCTTCGGACAAATGGCAGCGAATCCACGCCTTCGCCTGTTCGATCATCTTGTGCGCCGGCACTTCCCGGGACTGGCGGATCATCCGGCTGACCTCGGCCATATAAGCGGTCATAAAGTCAAGCAATTCGCCGAGCGTCCGGCAGTTGTCCAAATCCATCAAAGGGCTGGCGTAAGAAACGGCCTCGCTTCGCAGCCCGGCTTCCTTGAACAGCCGCATGACGAACAAAATAAGATGCGAAGCGACCAGCTTCACCTCGCTCCAGGACATTCCCCGCAATTCCTCGGACCATTCCCGAAAAACGTTCAAAACGTTCCCATCATTGCCCGCCCGCATCTCGCTCAGCAAATACAGCTCTTTGTTGAGCAGCCGGTTAGGCGGCGACACCGTTAGGCGAATGGACGAATACGGAATCGTTTGCCCGCACCCGACGATCGCCTTGTACTCGACCGCGCGCAGCGCTTCGATATAGGCGGTATGAACTTGCCCCACCCCCTTGACCTGGCTGCTGATCCCGATGCTGACCTCCGCTTTCAAACATTCGCCGAAGACGCTGCGCAATCGTCTGGCAATTCCGCTCAAGCTGTCGCTGCCGGCTTCCGGACAAACGACCCAGACAATGACTCTGCAAGAGTTGTCATTCAAAATATGTACACGCTCAAACGACTCCAGCGCTTGCTCAACGAGCTTGCGGAACGCATACCGGCTGGGCTGGGAATCCTGGCCCTGATGACCGTCCGTTTGCGGCTGGCAATCATCCAACTCACTGCAAATTACGGCGTAACAGCTGTCATCATCGAAATGTATGCCCAAAGGAGCGAGCAAAGCCAAGCATTCGCCCAATGGGCGCCGCTGCTGCAGCAGCTCGATCATCCACTGCTCGTAGGCCGCCTTGCTGTAGGAATCGACCTGCTGCCGCAAACGGTCCAGGTTCTGATGCTGGCCCGCCCGCTTTAGCGCCCGGTGCTTCGCTTTGCGCAGCGCGTCATGCAGTTCGTCGCGGATCACCGGTTTGAGCAAATAATCGGACGCTTGCAGGGAGATCGCTTCTTTCATCAGCTCGAATTCGTCGTATCCGGTGAGAAAAATAATCGGGATGTCCTCGTTGTCTGCGCGAATGCGCTGGGCCAGCTCCATACCGTTCATTTTGGGGATGTTGATGTCCAGCAGCACAATATCCGGCTTTACGATGCGGTAGACGTCCCACGCCTGTTCGCCGTCTTCCGCTTCGCACGCGCACTCGAGCGCCAACTCGTCCCACAAATCCGCCTTTTTGAGTCCTTCGCGTATATAGAACTCATCATCCACGATCATGACCTTGATCAATTTCCATCGCCTCCAGTCACATACTTTGCTTGCTGCAAGCTATGCTGCGCAATCGCAGGCATCGTTACCGATACGGTCGTATAGGCCCCTGCCTCGCCGGAAATTTGCACCCCGAACTGCTCGCCGAAACGGAGCCGCAGCCGGTCGTGCACATTTTTCAAGCCGTAAATTTTGCCCGGTTGGGCGTCTCTCAGCGAATCCCTGATTTCCTTCAGCCTTTCCTCCGTAATCCCTTGCCCGTCGTCGGTAATATGAAATTTCAGCACGCCATCCGCCCATTCGCCGGTCAGCATAATCATGCCTATGCCCGTCTTGTCCTTCATGCCGTGATAAATCGCATTTTCCACAAGGGGCTGCAAAATCAATTTCGGCACAAAATACGCCATCATGCCCTCGTCCACTTCGGAAATCCATTCGAACTTGTCTTTGAAGCGGAACTGCTGCACTTTCACGTAGGCGGAAACATGCTCAAGCTCATCGGCTGCGGTGATCAAATCGTTCCCTTTGCTCAGCGTGATGCGAAAAAATTTGCCGAACGCCCCGATGACATCGCTCATGACCGGCTGATTGTTGGCAACGGCAAAACCGTTGAGCGCCTCCAGCGTATTGTACAAAAAATGCGGATTGATCTGGGCTTGCAGCACCTGGATTTCCGCTTCCTTGCTCTTGAGCAGAGCGTCGTACACCTGCTGGTTCAGCCGCTGGTTTTCCTCGGTCATCCGCACGAATTTGGCGCCGATCTGGCCGACTTCATCGGCCGTATTGAACTTGTAGCTGTCAGCGGACGTCAAGTGGTTGACGGCCATCATCGAGCGCAGCCTGTGGAGCGGACGGCTGACGGAATTGCTGAGCCGCAGCGCAATCAGCCAGCCGATCAGCAAAACAAACAAAAACGTTTTGATCGTAATCGTGCCGATTTCGTTCGCATCCTCAAACAACTTGTTGTATTCGATCATGTTAACAATTTTCCAGCCGGTTCTTTCGTTCGTCATGGCGGCGCCGATATACGTCTTCCCGTTCCAGCCCAGCTTCTGCCTCGTGACCGATTCGGTCAGATGGAACTTGCGCAGCACTTGAGCGGCCCCGCTCTCCTGCTCCCCGGCTAATTGCGGCATATGATACAGCAGCTCGCCCTGTTCGTTCAGTACGAAAATTTGCGATTTCTCCGACTGGTTTAAAAATTGCAGCCCCTGAAAAAATACCGCTTTATCGATCTCCAGCATCACGAAACCGAGATTCTCGTAATCCCCTTCCGTTTTTTTCAGCAGCTTGCCGACGATCATCCGGTTCGAATTCGCGCTCGCATTATTGCCGGCAAAAGGGTCCTCATTGATCCAGAGCAGCGAATTGCGCTCCAGCAGCTGCTTGTAATAGCGGTTCGCCATGTCCGGGTCCAGCAGGTGCCGCGAGCCGAAAAAGACGGAATCGGCGATGCTCCCCCGGTAAAACTGCTTTTTTTCGCTGCCATGTTTGGCATAAATCAAATAAGACGTAATGAACGGCTTCGTTTGCGTGTAAACGTTCATCAGCTTCGTCACTTTGTCGACATTGAGAATGTACTCAAAATCGTCCACGGACTTGTTGGACAAAATCCGCTGTATTTCCGCGTCGCCCAGTATAACGTTGGTCAGGTCGCTCAATTCCTTGATGACCCGGTCCATATAAAGCTCCTCCATCCGCAGCGAAGCGGTCGCGTGGTCCATCGCATTGGAGCCGAGTTTTTTGGCGGCGATCTGGTAAAACGTAATGCTGAGCAGAACCATCGGAATCAGGATCAAATACGTCGCAAATAAAAAAAACTTGCCGCGGATCGTGCGCACACTGAGCGATTCTTTCAAATTGCGGAACAAACCAAGCACCTCCCGATCTGTCAATCATCGCTGCCTAACGATACAAAAATTCCCCGGCTTCATGAACCCGCCAGGGAAAAATCGTCTATTCGCTTATTTGCGGTACTCATGGAGCCACACGGCGAGCTCGCCCGGTTCCCGGTTCGCCCATGCGTAATAAGGGATCGCGCGGATCGGAACCGGCGTTCTTTCGTATTCGGCGGTCGCATATAAGCTGTCCGAATCGGAGCCGCCGGCCGACCGCCACGCTTCGCCGTCGAGAACGGTCACCCCATCCAGCAAGTCCGGCTGGAATGCTGCCGAGAAACGCGAGCCCGCCGTTACCCAGAGGTCCCGCAAGTTGCCGCCGTTGTCCGCCTCCTCCAGGCAAAATACGATCGGACCGCGCTGCAAAGCAAGCTTTCCGGCATTTTCCCGCACTTTCGGATGAGCGCGCACTTTTTCAACCGGCATCGGAAGCGTCATTTCGATGCTGTCGCCGCTCCGCCATTCCCGCTTTATTTTCGCATAGCCTTTGTGCGTGCAATCGGCAAGATCGAGCGGGGCTCCGTTGACGGCAATGCGAACATCTTTGCACCAAGCGGGCAAACGGAGCGCTATTGTGAACTCGCCCATCTGCTCCGCCTCCCCCGCAACGGTCAGCGTTACGCGCTCATCCCACGGATAATTCGTTTGCTGGCGAATTTCCACGCCGTTTCCGTGAATCGTTTGCCGCACGCTGCCGCCTATGTACAAATGCACGAACAATTCCTGCTGCCCTTCATCGTAGGAGTAGATGTACTGTCCGAGCGAAACGATCAGCCTGGCGATGTTCGGCGGACAGCAAGCGCAGCCGAACCACGGCATCCGCTCCCGCTGTACCGACCGCAAATCTTCGCGCAGGTCGCAGGCGGCCGGCCAAACTTCAAGCGGGTTGACGTAAAAATACCGTTTGCCATCGAGCGAGATGCCGCTGAGAATGCCGTTGTACAGCACGCGCTCCATGACATCGGCGTATTCCCGGTCCGCTTCGATTTGCAGCAGGCGGTTCGCCCAGAACATCAGGCTGATCGCTGCGCAAGTTTCCGTGTAAGCCCGGTCGTTGGGCAGATCGTAATCCACGGTGAACGATTCCCAATATTCATTGGAACCGACGCCCCCCGTAATGTACATCCGCTTCTGCGTCACGTTGCGCCACAATGTCTTGGCAGCTTCGAGCAAGCCTGTATCGTTATATTCGGCCGCAATATCGGCTGCACCGCTGTACAAATACAGCGCCCGGACCGCATGGCCTTCGGCGGTTGTCTGCTCGCGCACAGGCAGATGCGCCTGAAAATAGTCCGCCCTGCGCTTCGCTACCCGGTGCTCGGTACGCTTCTTCTCCTCATCATCAAAAAAATAAGGCTCCCGGCCGCGTTCCTCGATGAAATATTTGCTTAACTCCAAATATTTGCCGTTGCCGGTCGCACGATACAGCCTCACCAGCGCGAGCTCGATTTCCGGGTGTCCGTCATATCCGCGAATTTGTCCGGGTTCCGGGCCGAAGACGGCGGCGATATGGTCGGCATAACGGGTCATGATGTCAAGCGCTTTCTTTTTCCCCGTTGCCTCGTAGTAAGCGACTGCCGCCTCGATCAGATGGCCCGCGCAATACAGCTCGTGATCGTCGCGCAAATTGGTCCATTTCCGCCCGGGCTTTGCCACCGTGAAGTAGGTGTTTAAATAACCGTCCTCCTGTTGAGCACGTTCCAGCAGCTCGATCACTTCGTCGGCTATGCGCTCCAGCTTGTCATCCCGCTTCAGGGAGACGGCGTAGGCGGCGGCCTCCAGCCATTTGGCCAGGTCGCTGTCCTGGAACACCTGCCCGTAAAAATCCGCCTTCAACTCTCCGGCGGCAATCCGGAAATTGTCCACCGTATGGCTCGGTTCGGTGTCCGGAATCGTATCGTTCAACGCATCCCACTGGTAAGGAATGGCGGTCTCCCGAATCAATTGCTGACGCTTCGACCAGAAAAAATCGTCAATCTTGACCTGCTTCAAAGGAATGGCGCGCATTGGCTTCATAGGTTTCCTCCCTTAGCCGTCCGGCTACATTTTGTACCAATGGCTTAATGATAGCACCGCGGCCCTCATTCTGTCGGCAGTCTCAAACCAACAATAGGTGTACAAAACTTACCTTTTTGGATAACATAGGGAGGTAATCAGCCGGAAAGGATGTGGCCGCTCCAATGAAGCTTCTGAAAGCGAACATAACCGCCCCAATTGAATTCATATCTGGAGGACAATTCGAATCCGGCGCGCCCTGGATACATTCGCGGCGAACGATCGACAGCTTCGAGATGATTATCGGCGTCAAAGAAACGCTTTATATCGAGCAGGAAAATGTTCAATACGCGGTAAAACCCGGGGACATGCTGCTGCTGCTGCCGAACCGCATCCATCAGGGCTGCGCGCCCAGCCGCAAAGGGCTTTCCTTCTACTGGTTCCACTTTATATGCCCCGGCGAGCACCATATCGCCGACGTTCAAACCGTCGCCGATGAAATCCGTCTGCTGCAAACAGACCCGGAAGCGCACCGCTTCAACACGTCCGTGTACATCCCGCTGTATTTCAAGTCCCCGACCATCGAGCGCATCAACATCATCTTTCAGCAATTGCAGCATCTCAATAACTCGAATTATTCCACCCGGTTCGGCGTCCATTACTTCCTGACCTCGCTCCTGATCGAATTGTCGGAACAGGCGATTGCCGGCTTTCATCCTGCGAGCGCCCGCCCCCGCCGCGATGAGGACAATACGATGGCACGGATCGCCGAATGGGTCCGCATTCATGCCTCGGAACCGATTTCCGTCACTGAAATTGCCGATAAATTCAGCTACAACAAGGACTATTTGTCCCGCTGCTTTAAAAGAAAGACAGGCATGAATTTGCTGGAATACATCCAAGTTCTGCGCATTTCGAAGGCCAAGGATTTGCTTTTTCGGACAACGCAGAGCATCAAGGAAATTTCTTATTCGATAGGCATCCGCGATGAAAAATATTTCATGAAACTGTTCAAAAAATACGAAAAAATAACGCCCACGGATTTCCGCAAGGCGTACTATATGACGCATATGAATAAGGAGTAGGCAAGGCCATGTCATCGTGTTCCCGATGCACCGGGGAGGAAGAAGCGGCCTGATCGGATCGGGATCAAGCCCCCTCATTCTCCCCCGGGGCCGCCGAAATTGGCGCAGTCAATAGCAAACCGCCTGTAAAGGTATCGCCTAGTCCTACCGTGCATACCGCCCGGGCTTTCAATGCGGGAACGATAATCACGCTGTCTGTTTTTTCCGCCGCTTGCGCCAGTCTTGCTCCCCGCGGATGCGGCTGCAGCGCCGATTCCCACGTTTCGATTTCGGAAAGCGTGCAAAAACGCCCTTCGGCAGCTTTGGATGCCGCAAATCGAACGCCGTTGCTCAGCGCCTCTTTCCACCCGGAACGGCTCCCGCTCGTTACGCACGCAGCGAACTGATGCGTATGGACAATTAAGTTCGGCGCTTTAAACAGGTTGTGCGCTTCCAGCAGCATGCCGATCAGCCGGTCATCGTTCAGCTCCAGCAGCGGCCGCTCCGTTGGAAACAGCTCGCCCAGTTCATCTTCGTTTAATCCGATGCTTTGCACCAGCGGCCCAAGCTCATGAATGATGCGATACTGATCGTCCCTCGAAAATATCGCCGCCAATTCCAGATGAACAGGCAGGCGGCATTCGCCCAGCGTCTGCAAAAATTGTTTGGTTTCCGCCAACAATTCAACCATATCCTCAGCGGCATCGGCAGCGTTGTACCCCGATATAAGCAGCCAACGGCATTTGTCCGGCTTATTTCGCAAACGCTCCGCAAAACCGGGGGCAATCAAACGTTTGCCAAACTCTTTCAAGCCCCGCAGAATGATCCGGTTGGAGACGTCCTCCCGATTGTACTCCAAAATATAATGAACAGCAGGGCGTCCGTGTTCCTTCAATTCCATTTCAAGACCGCTTTGGGAAACGAGAAAATCGAAATCTTTCGACCAAACGGGAAAATTAACGACGGCGCCATACCCCGCTGCGCAAACAGCGCTTGCCGCCTGCAGGCCTGTTCCGCCTACGGCCCAACTCCAATCCGTCAGGCTGTCCATCTCCGCTAAAACGCTTTCATTTGTAACGATATATTCCGCGCCGCTTCCCCTTTGAACGTTCCAAACAATCGCTTTGTACAACTCATCCCAAGAGGAGATATAAGATACCGGAGGGGCGGCAGACATATTTGGTAATGTACATCGTTGTTGAATCCGGTCTAGCAGGGCTTCATTTAATGTTCCCGTCGCATCGGCGTTGGCCGTAAAACCGCAGGCGATTCGTATCATCCTTTTACCGCACCACCTATCAAACCTTTAGTTAATTTATTTTCAAAAAGTATAACGATGAGAATTAGCGGCAAAGTAACGACGATGGAAGCGACGGACATATCGCCCCACGGGACATAAAACATTTGGGGAAATAAAGCGATGCCTACCGGAATTGTCTGCGATTGAATGTTATTCGTCAGCGTAAGCGCCAACAAAAATTCGTTCCATGAGGCGATGAAAACGAGCAGTCCCGCAGAAACAATACCCGGCATGATTAAAGGCAGCGCAATTTGCCAGTACGTTCGGACAATCCCGCAGCCGTCCACCGCCGCAGCTTCCTCAAGATCGCGAGGCAAATCCCGAAAAAATCCGTACAAAAGCCAAACGGATAAAGGCAGGCAAAACAGCATGTAAGAAATAATGAGTCCGGTATAGCTGTTGTAAAAACCGATTTGTTTCACAAACGAGTACAGCGGAATGACCACGGCAATTTGCGGAAACATCGAGGTTGCCAAAAATAATCCGAGGGCAAGCCCTTTGCCCTTAATCGGCAATCTTGCGATCGAATAGGAAGCCAAGCTTCCTAAAAGAAGACAGATGAAAGTAACGCTGACCGCTACGATAGAGCTGTTGGCAATGAATCGGATAAAATTCGATTCCAGCACATTTTTATAATGGGATAGCGTAAATTTGGGCGGTAAAATAGGAGGCAAAGAATTTAAATCGCGATCAAGCTTAAATGACGTAATGATTTGCCACAGAAACGGTCCGACATTAAAAATTATAACTGCGGCGTACAGCAGCAAAAGAAACGCTTTAACTATTTGTTTGCGCTGCATATCAGTTTTCACCTTCTATCCAAACATAGGTGCGGCGCAGCAAATATTGGATGATCACAGCAAAGATAAGCACGGATACGGCCATCACCGCCGCCATGGAAGCGCCATACCCGACCTGTGTCGCGGAAAACGTCGTTTTATACGCGTAGCTCGACAACACTTCCGTCGAGTTGGCCGGTCCCCCGCCAGTCAAGACGTAGATCAAATCAAACACCCGATAAGCGTCCAATGCCCGCAATAAAAAAGCAGTCAATAAGGTTGGCAAGAGCAGCGGGAATGTAATGAGCCGGAACCGCTGCCAGCGGCGCACGCCGTCAATATCCGCAGCTTCGTATATTTCTTCCGAAATCGTTTGCAGGCCTGCAAGCAGGATGAGGGCCATGAAAGGCGTCGTTTTCCACACATCCGCAATGATGACCGCCCACAAAGCGGACGAACTGTCGCCCAGCCAATTTTGGTAAGACCCGATGATTCCCGCTTTGGCAAGCAGATAGTTGATCAAGCCAAAATCGCCGTTGTACAGCCACTGCCACATCCTGGCGGAAATGACCGTTGGAATCGCCCATGGAATAAGGACGCTCACTCTGACCCATTTTCGGCCTGGCAGCTTTTTGTCGAGCAGCAGAGCGATGCCGAGTCCCAATACGGCTTCCAAAATAACTGAAATCATCGTAAACAGCCACGTATTCTTATATGCAACCTTAAACCATACATCGCCCGCTAAGTCGACATAATTCCTTATTCCGACGAACGCGGATACCGGATTAATAAATGTCGTGTCGTAAAAGCTCAAGATGAACGTCCGCATCAAAGGATAAAATCCGATCACCATTAGAATCAGCAGTGCGGGAGCTATGAACAAATATCCGGCCAGCATCGATTTATGCTGTCTTTTCATTCTTGGCATCATCTATGACCACCTTTTGAGCTGCGCGGACAACGCAGCTCATGGACTTGGGCGCAGTTATTTCAACAGGTCGTTCATTTGCTTGTCTAGGTCGGCCAGCGCTTTATCGATCGGCATTTTATCTGCCAGCACCGCGGAAATGCCGGCCTGCAGCTTCAGCGAGATTTGCGGATATTTAGGGCTAACCGGGCGGGCGATAGTGCCCCTGAACACATTGTCGAGATTGGAAAGAAGCGGCACGCTTTTCTTGAGCTCTTCATCGGCCAAAACCGCCGGACGCGTCGGACTGAACGCCATTTTTTTGGCAAAGTACAGCTGCGATTTTTCGCTGGACAAAAATTTAGCGAATTTAACGGCCGCTTCTTTATTTTTGGAATTTTTCGCAACCATAAATTGATATCCGCCCATGGCGGAAGCGCTTTTGCCTCCGTCAAAAGACGGCAGCGGAGCGACGCCGACCTTTCCCGCTACCTTCGAGCTTTTCTCGTCTTGCGATACGTTCCAGGTATACGACCAATTGCGCAGGAAAATCGCATTTCCGTCCGTGAATACGGTTCTGCTCGGCTCTTCGTCGGACGACAGCACAGAGTTCGGACTTAAGCCGCTCGCGATCGAGTCTTTCATAAATTGCAGCGCCTTGGCGGCTTCCGGGCTGTGGATGACCGGTTTTTCGCTCTCATCCAAAACCGCTCCATTGGCGCTTGTCAAAAATTCCACAAAATCGCAAACGAGAACCTCAGCCTGCTTCGCTTGCCACATGAAGCCTTGCAATTTGGAGTTGTTCTCTTTTTCCTGTATAAGCTTGGCGGTTTTCGCCAATTCGTCCCACGTTTTGGGCACGGGCTGATTGTATTTGTCCAGCAAATCTTTGCGGTAAAACAGCATACCTCCGTCGACATACCAGGGCACGGCCATCAATTGCTTCTTATACGTTAGCGCGCCGATGACTCCGGGATAATATTTATCTTTATCCGTAATGTACGCATCCATCGGTTCCGTCCATCCGGCGGCGGCAAATTCGGGCACCCAAATGACATCGCCGGTAAATACGTCAACATCGTTTTGTCCGGAGGATAAGGCGGTGACCAAATATTGATGTATAGCCGTGCTTTCCGAAGGAGCGGGGAGTTGATTCACTTTGACGGCAATATCGGGATTTTCCTTTTCGAATTGTTTGACCAATTCCGTCCAGGAATCTTCGCCAAAAGTTTTCATCCCGGCAAAATTGATGGTTACTTTCGGAGCCGGCTTTGCATCTGAACTTTGAGCGGATGCCGATGCTGCCGCACTTGGCGACTGGGCTGCACGATCCCCGCCGGTTACTTGCGCTTGCCCTCCGCATCCACTGATTGCGGCCACAACCATACATGCGGGAACGGTTAAAGCAAACCAACATTTTTTTTGCAAAATCAACGCCTCCCCATTCATTTTTGAAAGTCGATCCACATCGCCGCACGATATGTAAGCGTGTTCAAATCGGCGTAAACATACGGCTGTATGTTTAAACCGTTCTTACGACCCGCGGATCGGTAAACACGTCATACTCATCCAAGCTTATGGAGGAAAACTCGCTTATAATGGCTCCGTCGGCTCCGGCTTGAAACCAATGCTTGACATTAGGCCGAATCGTATACTGCTCCCCCGGGCGCAACATAATTTCGTGCATAGCCGTATAAAACGCTTCATCGCCACGTGGCACGCAGCTCTTGATATGAGGCGCCGCCTCCCCTTCCACATAAAGATACACAAGACCCGAACGGCAGCGAAAAGTTTCCTGTTTGCCCGGATTCCCGGCATCGATCGGAGGATGGGCATGTTCCGCACAAGTTTGCCCCGGGAACAGTACAAGCTCTTTTGCACAATAACGAGGCATGTTGACATAAGTAAATAATTGCAATCCGGTTCGCTGCAAATTTCCCAGACCAAAATCCGTAATCTCAATTTGCGATTGTTCGCCGGGAGTAAGGACAATTCCCGCGCTTTTGAAATAGTCCATCGTTTTTTTCCCGGCTTCTTCCCTTTCCAAATGAGTCAGCATATACCCAACTCCCCGAAATTAGTATAGGGCGCTTTTCCCGGTTGAACCGAATAGCTCCATTTTTTTCAATATCAAAGCTTTGGCGGCTTCGATAGGGGCCGGAAATAAAACCGTCGGCTCGCATTCTTTTTCGCGGGCTGCGAATTCCGCGCGCATTTGCGTGAAAAATGCTTTTTTCATTTCCGTCGAAATGTTCACTTTGCTAATACCGAGCCGGATCGATTCGGCTACTTCTTCGGGAGCGTTATCGGAACCGCCGTGCAGCACTAAAGGAATGGGCACTACAGATGCAATTTGCTTTAAACGTTCCAGCTGCAGCTTTGGCTTTCTGGATTTCGGATACATGCCGTGAGCGGTGCCGATAGCTACAGCCAGCGTATCGATTCCGGTCAGAGATACGAATTCCGCCGCTTCTTGAGGGTCTGTATACATGATCTCCTCCTCTCCCCCTTCCATGCTTCCTTCCGCTTGGCCTACCGTACCGAGCTCGGCTTCGACGGAAACCCCCACCGACTTGGCGATGGCCACAGCCTCGCGGGTTCTTCTTACATTTTCTTCAAAGCTGTATGTAGACGCATCTATCATGACTGACGTAAAGCCGCAGCGAATCGCCCGGATGATCTGCCCGTTCGCGGCGCCGTGGTCCAGATGAATAACGACCGGCACTTTAACCTTGTTCGCCGCTTCCCGGCAAAACGCCACAAAGCTGTCCGTCAAAAATTCAAGCTCGGAAGGATGGATTGCCAAAATAACCGGAGATTCGTGCGCTTCCGCCGTTTCCAGAATTGCCCGTAAAAATTCCCCGTTGCCGACGTTAAAAGCACCCACAGCAAATTTATTTTTGTAGGCAACCGACAACAACTCGCTCATCGTCATTAACATAGATCATCCGTCTCCTTTAATTGGGTTGTATTTCCATGATCATATTAACAACATTTTGTTTGATAGTCAACATAAAACAAACAATTAAAACTTTTCTATGCGCTTACAGCAAGTTTCATTGCTATAATTCCAACATTTTTACTTAAAAATAGATCAAAATCACTCAAATTGTTTATATTCACGTTGGAAAAATCTAACCAAATACGCGTTTTTGTGCCCTGATTTACTGCAATGATTTATTTCTCATCCATATTGTTTTGATTTTGTTTATATACCCAGCGAATTATTTGACAAAAAGAGGCTTTTTAACTTAGTATGTTTATATAAACATTTTGCAAGCTGGAGGAACTCCAATGTCAGAAAGACGATTAAAACAAGCCTCCGAGTTGATTAAGTTAAAGAAGAGCGTCTCCGTGCAGGATCTCATGGAACATTTCGATGTTTCCGATATGACCGTTCGCAGAGATCTGTTGAAGCTTGAGAAAACCGGAGAATTTCGCAGATTTCACGGAGGCGTGCGCTATATCGACGAAGCGCCCCTGGACTTGAGAGAAAGTCAGCATGAATCGGAGAAACGGCGAATTGCCGACTATTGTTTGACATTAATTCAACCCTATGACACGATCATTTTGGATTCGAGTACGACAACGTATCAAATTGCCGTTGCTATGGCTGAATCCCAGCTTCGGGACATTACGGTAGTCACGAACTCCCTGAATGCCGCGTATCAACTGAGGAATATGGAACATATTACATTGATGATGTGCGGCGGCGAGATGAGGAAACCTTCCAAATCGTTCATCGGCAGCACCTCCAGAGAGTTTTTTACAAACATTAACGTCAACAAAGCTTTTATATCGACCGGCGGCATTACCATTAAGGGGTTCACGACCCATGACTACGCGGAGGCGGAAATCAAACATTGCATGACGCAGGCAAGCGAAATGACTTACATCCTCGCCGATTCCTCCAAATTCAATCAACGCTCCTTGCATTTGTTCGCCCCGCTGGAAAGCGCGAATATGATTGTTACGGATAACAACGTAACGGACGAATGGGTGCAAACGATTGAGAAATGCGGGATTGAATTGGTCAAAGTTTAAAAAACAAAGGGCTGTCCCTTCGTCGTTTTGATGACTTATGGGACAACCCTTTATTGACGTTTGGGCGAAAGGCAGGGTGCGGATTTCCATCTTGATCGCTTTCACGTATACTGGTAATAAAAAATGTAAGCAAGGTGTGAAGACATGTCTCCCCGTACAAAGGAACAGAACGAGTCTATTCGAGCGCAGCGTAAGCAAGAGATTTTGCAGGCAGCCGTTCACGTCTATGTGTCAAAGGGCTTTTCGGCCGCGACATTGAGTGACATTGCAAATCAGGCGGGCCTTGCACATGGACTGGTGTATTACTACTTCAAAAATAAAAAAAGCCTGTTTCGGGAACTTTACGAAAGCATGATGGACCGCTCCCTTAACTACACAACTGAGCATTTTGAACAGGATACGCCAGTGCTCGAGCAATTCAAAAGCTATGCCCTGCTCGTCTGCGAACGTATCATCAAAGATCCCGTGACCCAACGTTTTTATATGCGAATCAGTCTGGATCTGCATCATCTGTATCAGCCCGGGGAATTGTCGCCCTTTGAATGGATGAAGAGCTTTATCAAGCCGATGGCGCAAGCGATTGACAAAGGAATTCATCAAGGAGTCATCCGTCAGGGAGACGCAAACCTTATGGCCATGCAATTTTGGGGAGCGGTCTCTCAGGGAATGAGTTACATGGATCAGTTTCTTCAAGATCTGGCCGCCCAAAATTTGACGGAAACGGAAATAAACAACGAAATGAGCGAAAAAGTCCAACAAATAGCCGCATCGGCAGTTTCGTTTTTCAAGCCGGATTAATTTTTTTCGGTTTATGGTTGACTGAGTTCTCAACCAAAAATATAATGAACTCAAGGAGCGTGATCATTTGCCAACGATTTACAAAGAGATTTTGATTGATGCCTCGCCTGAGCAAGTATGGGATGCGGTCAGCGACGTAGGTGCTGTCCATCATCGTCTGGTCCCCGGCTATACCGAGAACACCCTTATGAACGGTAACGAAAGAACGCTCATTCTGCCAAAAGGCGGCATGGTTCGCGAGCTCATCGTTTCCGTTGATGAAAAGGAACGGAGAATGGCGTACGCGGTAAAAGAAGGACGTATGCCGCTATTGCATCATCATGCATCCTTCCAAGTCTTCCCACATGGCGA
The DNA here is from genome assembly GCF_057749925.1 of Paenibacillus sp. sgz302191. NCBI lineage: Bacteria > Bacillati > Bacillota > Bacilli > Caryophanales > Paenibacillaceae > Paenibacillus > Paenibacillus sp. sgz302191. The sequence continues at coordinate 225,154 of NZ_JBYLHY010000011.1, read as the reverse complement.
CAACGGCACCAAGCTCGTATGGATAACCGATTTCCTCCCGGAACATCTTGCTGCCGAAATTCAAGCACGTGTAAATCGCGGAGCAGAGGTTATGAAAGAAACCATCGAGGCCGAAACGAAGGGAGGCTATCGATGAAAATTCTAGTCATTGCAGCTCATCCGAGGATCGAACAGTCTCGCGTAAATAAACGCTGGTTGGCGGAATTGCGTGGATACCCCGATCAAATAACGGTTCATGAACTATATCAGGCATACTCCGATTTTGTAATCAACGCGGAACATGAACAAGACCTCGCTGCACAGCATGACCGCATCGTGCTGCAATTTCCAATCCAGTGGTATAGCACACCGGCTTTGCTCAAGCAATGGCTCGATGACGTGTTTACGACATCCTGGCTGTTCGGAGCTGGCGGCAAAGCCGTTGCGGGGAAAGAACTCGTCCTGGCCATGTCGATCGGAGGCGATGAATCCTCCTATCAGTCGGGCGGCTTAATCGGCTATACAATCAGCGAACTGATCCGCCCCATTCAAGCGTTTGCCAATCAAATCGGCATGACTTTCCTGCCGCATTACAAATTTTATGGCGCGGTCAAAGCGGCAGATGACCAAATTGAAAATAGTGCCTCAGACTACGCGAAGTACATCTTATCTCCCGATCTCAATCCCCTCATCGTTCGCAAACGTATGCTCGCTGAAATGAGCAAGGTCAACTCAACGCAAGTATAAGGAAAAATGTAAAAAGACCTACTAAATTGTCTTGGTCCCGGAACAGCTCAGTCGGGGGGATTCGTAATACACCTGATTGGTTTTACCGTTATCGTAGAGCATGAGGCCGAGGCTAAGGCCAAACTTGCTCGCAAACTACCCGTTTCACCGTTTTTAACGTCATATGCGCGGCACTTCGCCGCCAAAGAAACCGGCAAATCCGCCGGCCAGTCGTCGCGCGTGGTAGAAAGCCTGCAAAAGTGCAGGCTTTTTCCATAAAAATGGTTCATTTCCGAGAAAAGCCTGCGATTGTGCAGGAATTTTCGATGAAAATGAACCTGAGCCCATGTTCGCGGCGAAAAGCCTGCACAATTGCAGGAATTGTTCGCGGCGAGCGATTAAGGACGCAAATTCATGTATTTTTGCAGGTTTTCTTCGTGCAGCCAGGCAAATTGAGGCTATCTCCTCTAACGCGGGGGTTTCTGGGCAGCCTAAGATTTGCAAAATAGTTCGCAGCCCCAGCGCATCGAAGAGCGTCAGAGCTGCGAGTCGGTTCGAGGCAATCTTCATTGCCTTGACCGTCCCCGACCGTGCCCCCCTACGGCTGCCGCAGACAAGAAAAAAGAGGTGCACCCGGCACCCCTTTTATTAGGCTTCTTTCAATAATCGCTCCAAGTTGCGATAGCTGATCGCAATGCCTTCCAGCTCGTCTTTGGCAGTCACGTCCTGCTCGACGAACATATATTTGGCGGCCCCGATGCTGCGCGCGGCTCGGATAAATGAGCGGATGTCCAGAACGCCTTCGCCCACTTCCGAAAAATGACCGGGATCCTGCGTCTTATACAGCTCATCGATCGTAATAGGACTGTCCGCTCCGAAGACGTCGAACCAGTTCACAGGCTTGGCCGCGGCCGGCAAATCTTTTTGATGCAGCATTTCGCAGCGGTCCCCCAGCTTGTTCAGCCAGTGAACCGGGTCTGCGCCGCCTCTGGCCGCCCAATACGTATCGAACTCGAATTTAACCAAATCTTTCTCCATATGCTCCAGCATGATGTCCATGACCGTCTGTCCATCAAACACCTGAAACTCATGAAAATGATTGTGATAGTACAAGCCCAGGTCGTTCTTTTTGCACAATTCTCCGTACCGGTTAAACGATTCGCTGAATCTCAGCACGTCGTCCCGGTTGGAAAAAAACGCGATCGAGCACCCGATCGCCTTGCTGCCGATGATGTGGTTGGCCTCAATAATGCCTTCCCACTCGGTCTCCTCATTCACCCGGGTATGGCAGCCGACGGCTTGCATGCCGAGGCGGTCAAGATGTTCCCTTACCTGAGCGGGTGTAACGTCGCCTCCCAAGCTTAATCCCTCATCCGTCTTGCGAATGACCATCTCCAAATTTTTGTAACCGATTGCCGCGACCTTTTCCAAAGTGCCGACAAAGTCTTGTTTTAGCGCATTTTTTACTGAAAACAGCTGCAAACCCATCGATAAACTCATGTCAACTACCTCCGCTACCCTATAATCATTTCGTTGCTAGCGTACAATTACAATTGTAGAACAAGCCGTTCGTTCCCCTCTACCCGAAAACCGACTTCAATTAACGTTATAACGACTTTTTTCCGGCCGGCATGGCTATAACAAAGAAAAACCCGGTACAATCCATACCGGGAACCGCGCATACGGCAAACCTATAGTGAGTAATTTCCTACCACACAAAGCGGATATCGTGCAATCTCTCGCTCAGTTCCTGCATCAACGCGTCTTCAGCCTGCTCATCCTCGGCCTCGAACGTAACGGAAAACCGCACATGGGCTCCCGCGTCGTCCCAAGGTACTGTCGAGATGAGCTTTTCCATGATCAAGTATTCGGAAAACTCCTCCGCCGAGGCGAACTGCCTTCCGTTCTCGATCCCCCGCGGAATCGGTACGTACAGGAAGAAGGAGGCTTTCGGCTTTTGCACGTCAAAACCTGCCGACCGCAGCACTTCAACGAGCTTGTCATGCCTGCGGGAATACTTTTCAACGGTGAGAGCCGTAATTTCAGGGTGGTTCAAACAGTAAACGGCCGCCTTCTGGATAGCCAAAAATTGGCCCGAGTCATGGTTTTCCTTGACATGGGCAAAAGCTTTTACAATCAGCTCGCTGCCCGCAACGAAGCCGATCCGCCAGCCCGTCATATTGTACGCCTTGGACAAAGAATGCACCGCAACGCCGATTTCCTTCGCACCCGGAACATTCAAAAAGGACAGCGGCGGATTGCCGTCAAATGTTAGAGCGGCGTAAGCTTCGTCGGAAATGACGATAATTTCGTGCTTGCGGCAAAACGCCACCACTTCTTCGTAAAACGCTCTCGTTGCCGTCGCGCCGGTCGGATTGTTCGGGTAATTCAAATACAGCAGCTTCGCCCGGCGGACCGTTTCTTCGGGAAGCGCGTTCAAATCCGGGAAATACCCGCGTTCCTTGACCAGAGGGAGCTTGACCGTCTCGCCGCCGAACCAATTCGTATGCGTACCGATGATCGGATATCCCGGTGCCGTCATCAGCGTAACATCGCCGGGGTTGATAAAAGCGGCTGGCAGTTGCGCCAGGGCGCTCTTCGATCCGATGCAGTGATTGATCTCGGTCTGCGGGTTCAACCCCGTTATCCCGTAAATGCGCTCCATATATCGGGCCGCCGCCTCTTTCAACTCCTCTGAACCGTTGTCCGAGTAAAAGCGGTTTTCTTTCTTCGCAGCTTCGGCCGCAAGTACCGCCACAACCTGCTCATCGGCCATCCAGTCCGGTTCGCCGAGCCCCATATCGATAATCGCGATGCCCGGCTTTTCTTCCCGGGCACGCGCGCGGGCCCTTTTGATTTTCTCGAATTTGTAAACGGTGGTGTCTTTGCCAAACCGCTCTCCGCCGATTCGTTCGGCGAACATGTTTTGAATGTAGCTTTCGACAGTCAGCATGCAATCATCCCTCCATGATAATGACATTTTCGAATGACGGTTCGGAATGCGCCTCGTTAAAACGTTTCCGGGTCGGCGAACAGCCGCGTGCACCGGTTGCACATCATCAAATTGTCGGTTTTCAAATAATTGCGGAACGTGTCCGCCCTCTCGCCCTCCCATATATGCTGGAACGAATGCTCATAAATATTGCCGAATTTATAGTCGGGAAGATCGACGCAAGGATAGACGTCGCCCGTTCTGCGGATGATCAGCTCATGCCAGGGAGCTACGCACTTGGACCGGCCGAAGACGTTGTCGATATCCGTGTAATAATCGTGAATATCGACGTAGTCCGAATAGTCGACGCCTTCGGCGCGCCATATTTCTTGAAGATCGCTTTTCAAATATTCGGTATCGATATCGATCGACTCATCGACGAATCCTTGCCAGGCGGGGGACACGTCGCAGTCCAGATGCTCTTTCATTTGAGCGGCGTATGCCTGCCCCCGTTCATGCGTCGTGTAGAGCAGGGGGGCGAAGTTGACCGAGATGTCCCGGCTTTTGGACCACGGGCTTTTGGTGTCGTGCAGAATGATCGCAGCGTCCTTGAACCGTTCCCGGAGGGAAGGTATAAAATGTTTGGCGCTTTTGTAATTGGACGGGGACAGCACCATGTTGATGCTGATGAACGGAAACATTTTTCTCCTGCGTTTCTTTTCCAGCAGCAGCGCCTCGATATTGTCGCAAATCGTTTGAAAGCTGTTTTTGCCCCGGATAGCGTCGTGATACGGCTCAGGGCCGTCGATCGAAATATTGACGACGACGACGTTCTCGATCAGGAAGGGAATGCTTTTCTTGATCAGGGAACCGTTGGTGTTCACGTACACGTTCATCTTTTTGCTGCGCAGATGGCGCACCAGCTCTTCGAAATGCTTGTAAAGCATAATTTCGCCGCCCGTCAAAATGACGCCGATTTTGCTGTTCACGGCCGCCGTTTCATCGATAAACCGTTTGAGCACATCGATATCGAGCTGTTCTTTGATGATTCTTTGCGGTTCTTTGAGCGCCCACCCGGTCTCTCCCCATATATGGCAAAAGGAACACCGGTAATTGCATATTTCCGAAGGAAAAATAGTCAATTGCTTCAAATGAGGAACCAAGTTTTCCACATGCTTGACGAGCTTGTCACCGCTCAAAGCCCCGGCATTCGTCCACATCAAATGTCCCTTCTTTCTATCGATTAGTAAACATCCGGCTGAGATCGGTTCGGTCAGGCGCTGGAAGGCATAGAGCTCGATACGTACTTGATTATATTGTTCACGGTCAAAAAGTTTTGGAACTGCAAATCGTCATCGTCCCACGAAACCCCGAACTCCATCTCCAGCGCCAACACGAGCCGGATGAAGGTCATCGAATTGACGCCGAATTCGGACAAATCGTCCTCTGGCCCCATTTGTTCCAACCGGCCTTCGCTATCCTCCAAAATATCTTTCAGCATGAGCATGACTCTATCTTTGATATCGTCTTCCACCTTAATTCCTCCTTTAGTTAGGTGATGAACTTTTCTCCAGGCAAGCTTCCAATTGCGACGAAAGAAGGGCGTTGAATTTGTTTTCAGCCGCGGCGAGCAGAACCAGCTTTTCATAGCCCGCTGCAAAAACCTGCGGATTGAAATCCGGCTGATACATGAATCTGGCCATTCCTTTTCTGACGTATTCCCATTTGCCGATCACGTCGTCCAGCGCTTCGAGCAGCACTTCTTCTTGTCCGAAAAGCTGGGTCAACCGGTACTTTTCCACCTGTTTCACCGTAATCGCCTCATTCATGAACGCGACCAAATGAGCGGAATGTTCCTTTAACACCTCCCCGGACGCAGTCAGGCTGCGATAAGTGCCGATGAACCGGTTAAGAACGTTCATGCTGGCGGCGATTTTATCCTTGCCCGCCGCCATATTTTTGGCAAACGTTTGAACAGCGGATGCTTTGTCCGATGGCACCGGGGCATGGCGGAATACAAAATGGGTGGCCAGATGCAGGCCCTCGTTCACAAAATGCTCGGTAAAACCCGCGCAGGCCCGTCTTACATCCTCAAAGGGAATGACGCGTTTTTTGTAGGACAAGTTTTCCCGTCTGTCGTGCTCGATGATGTGAAACATCCGCTCTTTGCGGTTATAGCCGTACACCAGCAGCGTATGGTCGATATGCTGTTTGAGATAAGCGTCGCGGCGAATCGATTCATAGAAGGAATCGACCCAGACGACGGCCGGATTTCCCTCGGACAAGCTTGCCGTGATCTCCTCGACAATGTTTGCATTGTCATAACGCGTCTCCACGCGCAGGCCTGCTTGTCCGAACAGCTGCTCCAACGGAAGCGACGGCGCGTAACCGGCGCTGAACTGCTCTCCCGCATATTCGTAAACGATCAGATCGTTGACCAAAAACGGCAAAATACTTTGCCCGAAATGGCCCGCAATCGGAAACATTGAGTTGAAAAAGCAATTTTGGTAAAAAATTTCGTTGAACGGCTCGAACCGCGGGAGAATGACGGCATCGCTGTCATCCGCTTGCTCGCTCGGCGGACGATCGGCTTTGTCGTTCGACTGACGCTCTGCTCTATCGTTCGGCTTGGCCGGATTCGTTTCCGCCGCCGGCTCCCGGCTCCCGCCCCCCAAATGTTCAGCCAATTCCTTGATGCACCTGAATCGGTACAAATCGTCCGCGGAAACGGAAATCCGGCTATCGCTCCATTCGGCTTCCAGCCGGATCGCCGACAAGGAGTTGCCGCCCAATTCAAAGAAATCGTCGTAAATGTCGATGTCCTGAATGCCCAGCAAGTTCCCCCATGCTTGGCCCAGCGCTATTTCCAACGACGTGTAGCGGCGATCCTCCCTTCCTTGCAGACGGACGGGAACGGCGGATTCCTCCGAACGCGGTTCCCGGTTCTCTTGCTCGATACCGGGCTCATCCGGTTCCGGTTCGATCCAGCACCTCGTCCGCTGGAACGGGTACAGCGGAACTTGAACTTTGGTCCGCGCTTCATCGCCGTACAAGCTTTCCCAATGAATATCCGCGCCTGATACGTACAAGCGGCCCAGCTCGTTCATATCCGCCTGATGCCGCCCGCTCCGCCGCATCGCATCCAGCAGGGCGGACGCTTCCGCGCTCAGCCGCCTCCGCTCGCCCGCTGCGAGTTCTCCGCGCTGCAGCTTTTCCTTGTGAACGGTGATGATGCGGTGTTCGCCGTAAAACGTCCCTTCGGGCAGAGGCCCGTCCAGCCCCTCAGCGCACAGCTGCTGAAGCTTCGCGAGCAAGCCGGCTTGATCCTCGGCGACAATCGCCAGCCTGTGGGCGTAATGCCCCCTTCCCGTATTTGCCGTATAGCAAATATCGCTTAAATCGGCTTCGGCCGACTCTGACCCGGCGAATTCCCGGTAGCTGCGGAGCAGCGCTTCCAGGGCCGGCCGGCTTTTGCCCGACAGCGCCAGCAGATGGCGGCCGCCCGGTGCGGCTTGCCGTCCGCCCCCGGTACGGGAGCCTGCCGCCGGAGCTTCTTCCAGGATGACGTGGCAATTCGTGCCGCTGAAACCGAACGAGCTGACCCCGCATCTTCTCGGGATTCCCACTTCCGCTTCCCATGCCGCCGCTCTGTCATTGACATAGACGGGCGAGAGCTCAAAAGGAATTTTGCGGTTCGGCCTCGAAAAATGCAGCGCAGGCGGCAGTTCCTTGTAGACGAGCGCCGCAATCGCTTTAACAAGACCAGCCACGCCGGAGGCGCTGTCCAAATGGCCGACATTGCTTTTGACCGAGCTGACCGCGCAAAATTGCTTTTTGTCCGTAAACCGCCTGAACGCCCTCTGGATGCCCTCGATTTCAATCGGGTCGCCGAGCTTTGTGCCCGTCCCGTGCGCCTCGATGTAGGCTATCGTTTCAGGATCGATACCCGCCTGCTCCCAGGCTTTGACCAGCACTTGCTCTTGAGCCGGAGCGTTCGGAGCGGTAATTCCGATGGATGCGCCGTCCTGATTGATCGCGCTGCCTTTAATGACCGCGTAAATGCGGTCCCGGTCCGCGACGGCCCGGTTTAGTGGCTTCAGCAGCAGAGCAACCGTCCCTTCCCCCCACACCGTGCCGTCCGATTGATCGTCGAAAGCGCACGTTTGCCTGCTGGACGATTCGATGCCGATGTCGGAAACGCCGTCGACAGGCATGAGGCATACTTTGACGCCGCCGGCAATAGCCATATCGCATTCGTCGTTTTTCAAAGCCATGCACGCCAAATGCACGGCGACAAGCGACGAGGAGCAGGCCGTATCGACCAGGAAGGCAGGGCCTTTCAGATCGAGCAGGTAAGAAATCCGGCTGGCGATCAGGGAAGGGGTATTGCCGGCACCGGCCATTTGAACGAGAGATGGATGCTTTTTGGTAATGTACTGCCCGTACACCGGCCAATCCGCAAAGCCCAAATAAACGCCTGTCCGGCTGCCCGCAAGCTTGCCGCCGCCATAACCCGCATCTTCGATCGATTGCCAGCAAGCTTCCAGAAACAGCCGTTGGTTAGGGTCCATCAGCATGGCTTCTTTGGGCGACAAATTGAAAAAGCCGTAATCGAACCCGTCGACTTCGTCCAAAAAGCCTCCGTAACTGTACTCGATATCCTGTTTGCGCAAGCTGGTGTAGTTCAAAATGAAACCTTGGCAGTCCTTCTGTCTGCTCGGCGGATATTTCCTGATCGACTCCCGCTTATTGCTGATATTTTCCCAAAATTGCGCGAGATGATCGGCATCCGGCATGTTGAGCGAAAGCCCGATGACGGCGATATCGTTCACATCCCGCCCGGCGCCGCTTGCTCCGGCGGATGAAACCGCCGCTTCTGCTTCCGTTTCCTCCGGCCCTTGCAGAAACGCCGATATTTGAGCGATCGTCGTATGGGTGAAAAAATCGGCAATCGCCGTTTTTCCGGGAAACTGCGCTTCGATGATCGCATGCACTTTGGTCAGCAAAATCGAGTCGCCGCCGATTTCAAAAAAGTTGTCGTGAACGTCCAGTTCCTCATATCCGAGCACTTGGACCCACGCCTGCGCCACTTTTTGCTCGATCTCCGTGTACTCGCTATCCGCTTTGCCTTTCAGCTGCATGCGCTTCGCAGCCGCGGGTGCCTGCGCCGGCGCTTGCTCCGCTTTCCGGAGGCCGATTTGACGCTGCAGCGTCCCGGTCAGCCGGAAAGGCAGCCTGTCGCCCAGCTCAAACAGACGGCAGTCAAGGTTCCATTTGCCGACAAACAGCTGCCGGAAATCGCGGTTCAAGGCAAAATCGAAAGCGTGAACGCCCTGCGCGACAGGCAAAACGTGAAACAGCTCTTTCTGCTCGTCGACGGACGTGCCTTCGGAAAGACCGGTATTGTCCCAGGCGGGCCAATTGATGACGAACGTCCGCCGGCCTTGGCGGCTCCGGTATGCTGCAAACGCGTCGAGATAGCTGTTTGCCGCCGTGTACGGGCCTGATCCGACGCCCCCGATGAGCGTAATTGCGGAGGAGAACAGCGCAAAAAAGTCAAGCGGCTCCCGGCGCGTCCAGCGATCCAAAAGCCAGGTTCCCTGCACCTTGGCGGCCAATATGGCACCGAATCGCTCTTCCGACATACGGCTTACATAGTCGCCCTCGCCAATCCCGGCCGCATGCACGATGCCGTTTATTTTGCCGTAGCGCATCTTCAGCATGCCGATCGTTTCTTTTACTTGCTTTTCGTCGGCGATATCCGCGCTGATACACTGCACGGAGGAGCCGTTTTGCTCCATTTCCCGGATCGCGGCAATCCGGCTGCACACTTTGGGATCCGCGCCGCCGCTCAACATGCGATCCCACTGAGACGGCTCCGGGAAAACGGAACGGTTGATCAGCGCCAGATGGATGCGATGCCTGGAAGCAAGCCATTTGGCGACATGCAGTCCGATGCCTCCCAAGCCGCCCGTTACGATATAGACGCCATCGGATTTCAGCTCGATCGGGCTTTCGTTCCCGTTCCCGTTCCCGATTCCGCTCTGCCCGCCGATCGGACCGATTCGTTCGACGTACCGCTCGCCGCTGCGGTAAGCGACCTTGTATTCGTTCGTTTCCGCACCCAGCTCCGCCAGCACGCAGTCAAGGTCTGACGCGGCTTCGATGTCGATGCACCGCACGCGAATATGTTTAAGCTCCCAGCCGAGCGCTTTGCCCAGTCCAAATAAAATCGAATGCTCGGGATTGACGCGGGCTTGGCTGCCCTTCACCTCATGAACGTGATCGGAAACGAGAAATAGTTCCATCGCGTTGGTATTGCCGCTCTCGCTCATCGCTTGCAGAAGGTGAACGATACTGTATACGCCGCGCTTCAAGCTGCCCTCAAGATCGTCCAAAGTATGACACTCCGCTTGATCGGTGAAAGAAGATAGGTGAACGATTCGGGTCACGCTCTCTTCGCCGATTTCCCGCAGCAGCCGCCTGTAGTCATCCGCCGAGCCCGCAATCGAGTAGGCGTCCTCACCCACGGCTTCAAACTTGCCGCCGAACCCCGCCTCGATAACCCGGCTGCCGTCCGCTTTCAGCTTTGCGGCAAGCCGCTCCCCCATGCCCCTATCGCCGTCTTTAAACAGCAAATAACGATGGCGGGCCGCTTTCCGGCCTTGCAAATCGGGGGCGATTTCGCTTTTTTCCCAAACCGCTTGATGGAAAAGACTTTCCGCTCCGGCGCCTGGCTCCACTGCAAGGGCATCCGTCTCCGGAGAGAGATCGGGAATATCCAGCCAGCAGCTCTTTTTGTCGAAAGGATACGCCGGAAGATGGAGCCGCCGCCGTTTTTCCTGCCTGTAGAGCCGGTGCCATTCGATATCCGCCCCATTCTCGTATAAGAGGCGAAGCTCATGCAAAAGGGCGTCCTCCTGCTCGCCCTTCGCCGCATATCGGTCCAAAATGTCCGCAGCCGCCCGGCTTGCTTGTTGCGAATAGGCGCTCCGCCCGCTCGTCGTCCCGTCGCGCTCAAAGGAGGACAGCGCCCTCGCCAGTTCCGCGGCATTGCCGGAGACAAGAGCGAGGCGGAAAGGATAATGCCCCCTGCCCGTGCTGAGCGTGCAGCACAAATCGCCCATATCCGCAGACGGGTGAGCCGCCAAAAATTCGGCATAATTCCGCGCCAAATTCCGCAAAGCCGTTTCCGATTTCGCCGAAAGCACGAACAGGCGCGGCCTGTTCCCGGGCTCTTCGCTTCCGCTGAACGCATCGGGAGCCTCTTCCAGCACGATATGGCAGTTCGTCCCGCTAATGCCGAACGAGCTTACGCCGCAGCGCCTAACGCTTGCTTGCGAGTCCCACTTGGCCAGCCGGCCGTTCAAGTAAACCGGCGATTCCGCGAAATCGATTTTCCGGTTCGGCCGGCTCACATGCAGCGTCGGGAACAGCTCCCGATGCTGCAAAGACAGCACGGCTTTGACGAGTCCGGCGATTCCCGCCGAATTGTCGAGATGGCCGACATTGCTTTTGACGGAACCGATGGCGCAAAACTGCTTTTTGTCCGTAAACATGCGAAACGCTTTTTGTATGCCCTCGACTTCGATCGGATCGCCGAGCTTCGTCCCCGTTCCGTGCGTTTCGATATAAGCTATCGACTCGGGATCGATGCCGGCTCTTTTCCACGCTTCCGCGATAACTTCCGCCTGCGCATCCGAATTGGGCGCCGTTATTCCGGCCGAGCTGCCGTCCTGGTTGACGGCGCTGGATTTGATGACCGCATAGATCGAATCGCGGTCTTCCTGAGCTTTGTACAAAGGCTTCAGCACGATCGCCACGACGCCCTCGCCTGTACCGGTGCCGTCGGAAGCATCGTCGAACGCCCGCGTTCTGGAGGTCGAAGATTCGATGCCGACTTCAAACGGTCTGACCGGCAGAAGGTGAATCTGGATGCCGCCTGCAACAGCCACATCGCACTCCCCGTTGCGGATAGCCTGGCAGGCCAAATGAACCGCGACGAGCGAGGAGGAGCAGGTCGTATCCACGATCAGGCTCGGCCCCTTGAGATCCAAAATGTAGGACAGCCGGCTCGCGATGATCGGGCGGATGTTTCCGGCCATCGACATGGAGGCGGATTCGGGCTCGGCTTGCTCGATCATTTTTTTGTACTCCGAATCGGACCCGTATCCGAGGTAAACGCCTGTCCGGCTGCCCTGCAGCTTGTTTCCGCCGTAACCGGCATCTTCGATGGAGTTCCAGGCGGTTTCCAGAAACAATCTTTGATTCGGATCGAGCAAGCCCGCTTCCTTCGGCGACAATTTAAAAAACGGGTAATCGAATTTGTCGATCTCCTCCAAATAAGCCGCCTCGCCGTAGCGAACCCGGGCCGGATCGGTTCCGGTATAACGATAAAACCGGTCTGCCGCCGTTTTTCTGGAAGGCGGAAGCTCCCGCACACAATCGACGCCCGTCCGCAAAATGTCGTGGAAATCTTCCAACGTCTCCGCCAAAGGAAACTTCAAGGCGATTCCAATGATCGCGATATCGCTTTCCGCCACTTCGTCCATGTACACATCGTCGTCTTCTTCCAAAGCCAATCCGTCCAATTTAATGGCGTGGAATTCCACTCTTCTTCACCTCCTGATTGTGTAGGCTAAGCGCTGTAGAAGTGCGCAAACTGCTCTCGCGTACCCGTATCTTCCACAATTTCGCGGAACCGTTCCCTTTGTTCGGCTTCGGAAACCCCTTTCGTATCCATAATCAGCTTCAGCATTCGCAGCGCTTCATTCATTTGCCCAAAATCGGGGCTACTCCCGTTCTTGTCCAGCTGCTCCTGCATCGATTGAATGTTCCGGTAAGGCTCAACAACCCCCCGGCGGTATGCATCGTCATCCCAATTCGTATTGCGCGTGCTCACCGCTGCCGTCAGGCATTTTGTGACTACGTTGTTGACGGTGTTTCTTTGCGCTTGCTCCCGCAATTCCGGCTCCAGCCCTTTGCGGACTTCTTCCAGATTTTCCAATTTTTCGAAAGGGTAGCCTATCATTTGCGGATCATTCTTCTTCGCCAGGTTGGCCAGCACTCTTTTCGGTCCGAGCTCAATCGCCTTCTCGACGCCATTGCGGCTGAGATACCGCATCGTCGCGTCCCATCTGACCGGCGATATCATTTGCGCGACCAAATTCCGCACGATCTCATCCGGCTCCGAATAAGGCTCCCCTGTCACATTGGACAAAACAGGCCAGCGGAACGGGCCGAAGGCACAGCGGTTCAGCTCGTTTTCCAGCTTTGCCGCCGCAGGCGCCATAAGCGGACTGTGAAAAGGCGCGCTGACGTTCAAGTAAGAAAGCCTTCCGCCTTGCGCCTCCAATCTTTGTGCGGCCGTCCGCACCGCCTCCGCATGCCCGGAAATAACGATTTGGTCCGGCGCGTTGTAATTCGAAACGACAACCTCCCCGCCGTGACCGGATGCGCGCTCGCACTCCGCATGAATCGTCTCTTTGCCGATTCCCATCACGGCGCACATCGCCCCGATCCCTTCCGCCGCCGCTTCCTGCATAAACCGTCCTCTCGCCCGGACAAGGGTCACGGCATCCGCGAAGCGGATAGCGCCGGCGCACGCGAGCGCCGAAAATTCGCCCAGACTATGCCCTGCGGCATAAACAGGCGATATTCCAATTTCCTCCATAAATACCTTGTACGCCGCCACACTGACCGTCAGCAAAGCAGGCTGCGTATACTCCGTCCGCGACAATTGCTCGAGGCTGCCCTCAAAGCACAGCTTGCTCAAACTTTCGTTCAACGTATCGTCAGCCTCTTGAAAAACTTGCCTCGCCGACGCGTATTCGTCGTAAAGCTCTTTGCCCATACCTGCATATTGCGAGCCTTGCCCTGGAAACAGGAAAGCCAATTTTCGCATGAATACCGCTCCTTTCCATCCAATCCGTCATCCATGAGTCAGTCCGACGGAGTTACTTTTGTGCATACCTTCTACGTGATTCACCGGACTGACTCCTGGGAGTCTGTCCTTGCTTCACGAACCGTAACGCCGTCTTAACCGGTCCACCTGCTCCAAACTTTCTAGAATATCGGCGTGCCGCAGCCCAAAATCAACGAGGCAGGCAATTTCGTTAACGCCGATGGAAGCCATGGCGTCCACCGTCCGGGCGCATGACTCCGGGCTGCCGAAGAGCGCGCATTCTTTCCAATATCGCTCGAACGCCATGGAAGCCAGCAACCGGCGGTGCGCATCGGTAATTTGCTCGGGGCTTATGCCCAGCTCTTTCCGGATCATATCCGCATCGTACATCTCGGTATGCCGCATCAAATATTGAATCATCGGCTCGCGGACCGTCTCCCTGACCCTCTGGACATCCTCGCCCATAAATGTGTGCAGCATAAGCGTGACGACCCCGTCCGAGGCATGTCCGAATTTCCTCCGCTCGCTGCGGTAAATGGCGATATTCTCCTGAAGCGTGGCGATGTCGATGGCATACAGTGCGGTTAAAATGTTGGCCCCGATCTCGCCCGCTTTTCTCCAAGTTTCTTTCGTTCTTGCCGTCGTTATCCAGATGTCGAGCTTGCGCTGTTTGGGCTCGGGATAAATCTGATTAATGACATGCTCGGTGTCGCCGGAAGGGAACGTCACGGGCTCCCCCCGCCAAAGCCGCTGCAAAATATCGATCCGCTCGAACATAATCTCTTTGCGGATTTCGAAATGATCGGGCGCCAGCACGTATTCTTTGGGATGCCACCCGTAAGTCACGGAAATGTCGACCCTGCCGTTCGACAAATTGTCAACGACAGACCAATCTTCGGCAACGCGAATCGGGTGGTGAAAAGGAAGCGAGATGCTCCCGGCCCGGATTCGGATCCGCTCGGTTCTGACGGCGATGGCGGCGCTGAGGACGGACGGATTCGGAAACAGGCCGCCGAAACGATGGAAATGCCGCTCCGGAGTCCAGATGGCTGCAAACCCGCGCTCATCGGCAAATTGGGCGATTTCCAAAAGAGAGCCGTATTTGTGCCCGGCATTTTCCTCGCTGTCCGACGAAAAAAAGAAGATGCTGAACGCCGTCATGAATAGACCCTGCTCTGAGACAATTGTGTGAGCAATCGGCCATAGGAACGGAAAAGAGTGTTCATCTTTTCTTTATCGAGCCTTTTGCCGTTAAACTTACCCACAAAAGAGATCCGCTTCCCGTCGCCGTCCCCTTCGATGCCGAGCGCAATATCGTACACTTCCAGCAACCGGTCAACCTCCCCTGGCCCGGCGTCTTTGTAAACGAACGGCAGCACCGCATCTTTCGGTTTGCTCGTCACGTCCAAAGCGAGTCCGTCCCTTCCGTTAAACCGGTACGCTTCCAGGCTCCCGGAACCGCTCCTCGCGCCGTTTACGAACCGGAACAGCTCCTGAAAGCCTTGCAGTTCCGCCAAATCAATCCGCACCGGCAGCACGTCCCCGCCGTCCTCCGACAAACAATGCAGCGTTGCGGTCTTGCTTCCGCTGATTTCGGTAAAAAGATAGCCGTACATGGACACCAGCACGTCAACCAATTCGACATTGCTCTCGGCGGCCAATTGCCGGAGCGATTCCGGCAGTCCGTTTTGCAGATGAAACCGGACGACCCCGACCCCGCTTGCGTGCGGCTGATGCGCGAAATAAGCGGCAGGCAGCGGCTGATAGCCCGCAACGGCCGGCCGTTCGGACAGCGGAGCCCTGTCCTTCGCATCCACCCAACCGGCCAGCTTGGAAATGGTGGACTGTGAAAATAAATCCGCAATGTTCGTCCCCCAGGCGTACTCTTTTTCCAGCTTGGCGTGCATGTGCATCAGCAAAATCGAATTCCCCCCGATATCGAAGAAATTGTCATGAAGGCCCACGCTGTCCGACTGCAAAATTTCTTTCCATACCGCCATAATTTTATGTTCGGTTTCGCTGGCGAACTGCTCTTCCAAAACGCCGGCGTTCAACCTTTCCTTGGACCGCATGAGCGCTTTTTTGTCGATTTTGTCATTGCCCGTCCGCGGAACTTCATCGATCTTATAGTAATAGGAAGGGAGCATATAATGAGGAAGACGCCCGCTCAAATACTCCCTCAACGCATAGCTTTCGATCTCGTCCGCCGGCTTGATGTAAGCGGCGATGCACTTCGTTCCGCTCGCGTCGTCAATCGGCAAAACGACCGCCTCGCCGACGGCTTTATGCCCCAGCAGCGCATGCTCGATTTCCCGCGGATCGATCCGGTAGCCCCGTATTTTGACCTGCTCGTCGTTTCTGCCGACAAACCGGATACGGCCGTCCGGCTGCCAAACCCCGATATCGCCCGTCCGGTACATGCGGGTTCCGGGATCGAAAGGGTTCGCGACGAAGGCCCGCTCCGTCAATTCCGGGTTGTTCAAATACCCTCTGCTTACGCCGCTGCCGGCAATGCAAATTTCCCCCGGTATGCCGATGGGCATTAACCGGTTTCCTTCATCCAAAACGTATACGTTATAACCCGTAATCGGCGAGCCGATGGGAATGTTTTTCACCATTTGGGTACCGCATTTGTAATAGGTTGCGCAAACCGTAGATTCCGTTGGCCCGTAAGAATTGTATACATTCGCATACTTCACGAGATTGGAAAAATGCTCAAATTTAAATACGTCCCCTCCGCTGATGAAAGTATGAACGCTCGCCAGCCGCTCCCGCTTGTTCAATTCGTTCAAAAGCAGCGGCTGAACCGTCACGACGCTAATGGCGTGCTCCTCGATAAGCGCTGTCAGCCGATCGATATCGATAACGTCCATCCGGTTGGCGATGACGATCGTTCCCCCGCTTAGCAATGCGGGATACGCTTCCTCTACGAAATGATCGAAGGAGCATGAAGCTTGCTGGAGGACGACATCGCCAGCCGTCAGGCCAAATTCGTCCTGAAACGCTTGCACGTAGCTCAGCAAATTCCGATGCTCCGCCATGACGCCCTTCGGATTGCCGGTCGAGCCGGACGTGTAAATGACGTAAGCGAGATGCTCCGAAACGTTGACATTCTCCAAATCGGCGCTATCGCCGGTGTGCAAAAGATCGTCGTCCGCATGGATGACCGTTCCTGCAAAAGCGAGCCCATCCGCCGCCCCCTTGCGCGTCAAAACAATACCCGCAGCGCTGTCGCGCAAAATATAAGCAATTCTTTCGGCCGCAAACGTATGATCGATCGGAATATACGCGCCTCCCGCCTTCAGCACGCCGAGCATGGCGACGATGAAATCAGCCGACCGTTCCATCAGCAGGGCGACGAGACCGTCGGGCGCCATGCCCGCTTCCCTAAGCCGCCTGGCCACTCTGTTGGCCATTTCGTTAATTTCCCTGTAGCTGTATTGGTTCCCCTCGCAAATAACCGCAATATGGTCCGGCGTTTGGCGGGCTTGCTGTTCAAACATTTGATGAATAAGCTCAGGGCCATGCTTCCGGATTGGGCGGTTAAAATCGCTGAGCATTTGATGCCGCTCCCGCTCCGTGACGATCCCGATGTCGCTGACCTGCACGTCCGGGCGGCGGATCATTTGCCGCAGCACTTCCTTGAAATGCCCGGCGATTCGTTCCATCGCATCCTTGGAAAAGCCGCTCGTATGATAGGCGAACTCGATCTCCCACTCGCCGAAAGTTTGGATGCCAAGCGTCAAAGCGTAATGCGTCGTTTCATGCATGCTGTAGCCGTCAACCTTAAGGTAACAGCCTTGCTTCGCGCTGCTGTCCAGCGGATAGTTTTCGATCACGACGATCGAATCGAAATAATCGTCCTTCCCCGTCATCCCGCTGTACCGCCCGATATCCGGCAAAGGGGTGTTTTCGAACCGTTCTCTCTTTTTCAGCATGCCGTCGACAGATCGGATCAGTTCCTCCGCACGTCCGCCATCGGGGAAATGAACCCTCAAAGGGATCGTATTGATAAAAAGCCCCACCATCTCGTCCACCCGATCGACATCCGGCACCCGGCCCGACACGGTCGTTCCGAAAACGATATCGCCGGACCGATTGTATTTGTGCAGCAGGACGGCCCAAGCGCTGTACAGCAGTGCCGCCGGCGTAATTTGGCGGCTCGCCGCAAATTCGGTCATGGCGCTTACTTCCGAAGCCGTGAACGCCGCCGTATGGCTCGCGGCCTGGCCGGGCTCCGTTTCCGAACGGTCCTCCAGAACGTGCGGCAAGGAAGTGCGGTCCGCAGCATCCTTCAGGCACTCGCTCCAAAACACTTGCTGCTCGCGCTTGTCCTGGCCCTGATGCCATTTGATAAACTCCTTGAATTTCGTTTTCCGAGGTTTTACAGGCTCTTGGCCCGAATGGAACGCGTCGTAGGCGGCCATAAATTCCTGCAAAATAATGCCGTTGCTCCAGCCGTCATACACCAAATGATGCCAGGTGACGATCATTTCGGAGCGTACATCGTCAAGCTTGCACCATGTAATTCGAAAAGGCCGCGTTTCCAGATCGATCTGCGTCCGCCTGTCCCGCTCCCCGATTTCCCGGGCCAGCCTTTCCCGGTCTTCGGCAGGGTAGGAGGACACATCGTACGTCATCATCGGAACTTCGATTGCGGCCAGCACAATTTGCACGGGATGCTCAAGCTTTTTCCATCTGAATACCGTCCGCAGCATTTCATTCGTCTCTATGACGTAGTTCCATGCTTTTGTCAGTGACTGCAGGCACATTTCGCCGGAAAGCCGCAAAGTCAGCTGCTGGAAATAGAAACCGTTCTCTTCGCTGCTCAAATAGTGATAGAGCATTCCTTCCTGGGTAGACGTCAAGGCCAGCACGTCTTCTATATTTCTTTTGTCCAATTTATTCGCGTCCGTTGCCATCAATGCTCCCACCCTCTTCACGAATTCATGGCCGTATCCATGGCGGCCGCCGCAAAACTGCGTCTTTCGCGCTTCATGACTTTCCCCGTCTCCATCTTGACGATCTGATCGGCCATGCCGAAAAACCGGTCGTCATGCGTAATCGCAATGACGCATTTTCCTCTGCCCGTCAGTTCCGGCAGCAGCGTGTCATAAAAAAACTGCCTGAACTCAGGGTCCTGATCGGCCGCCCATTCGTCGAACAAATAGATCGGGCGATCCTCCAAATAGCTGACCAGCAGCGCTAACCGTTTCCTTTGCCCGGCGGAAAGCCGGAGCGTGCTCCATTCGCCGTCCTGGATGCGGACCTTGTCGTGCAAACCCAACACGTTCAAATACGTTTCGACGTCGCCCGTTTTTGCTTCCCAATCGATGCCATACAGCTTCGCGAACAGATGAAAATCGCTAAAAACCGCAGCATAATGCTGTCCCAGCCGCTGCGTATCGATGCCTGTCCCGTTCACCCGGACTTCGCCGCTGTCAGGCGCATACAAGCCGGAAATAAGCTTGGCCAGCGTCGACTTTCCGCTGCCGTTCCCGCCGGTTATGAACGTAATTTCGCCTGAACGGAACGCCAAATCGATGGGCCCGACCTTGAAGGTCTCGCCTTCCTCGTTCGTATACTGGTAGACGACGTTTACCAGCTCCAGCTCCGCGAAAGGTGCCGGCTGCGGCTCCGCCAAACGGGCGGTCTGCTCCCCGCCTGCGGCATCGAGCTGCCGGGAAAGCTCGTTAATTCTGCCCCAGCTGATTTTCACCCGGAACAAATTCGGAATCGTGCCCAAAATGCCGTGAATAGGCCCGGTCATATACAGCAGCACGAAAACATAAGTCCGAATCGACGTATCTTTTAAATCGGGAAACAGCACAGGGAACAGGAAAGCGATCACACCGACGACAAAAGAAAACAGCAGCTCTCCGATCACGTTCACATTGGCAAACTTCATATCGCCCTGAATGCGCTTTTGCCTGTACGTAGAAGAGCTGGCGATCATATCGCGTTTGAAGTCCTCCCGTTTGCCGTTATGGATGCTCAATTCCTTGAACCCGGCGATTAAATCGTTAATAAAGGTAAAAAAGACATTTTGAATGTCCCGCGTCTGTTCCCACAGCTTGCCCGCCTGTTTGCCCATCCAAAAATGGAGCCCGGCGGCGAGTACGATGACGAGCACCGAAACGAGCAATCCGTACACGCTGATCGTACCCATGTAGACAAAACAGCAAGTCAGCGTAACGAGACTTGTTGCGCCGGTAATAACGATGTTGGAAAAATCGCTTATCGTCTCCGTGTCGTTGTTGAGCGCCGCCTGGATTTTTCCGTATTCCAGCTTTTCGACTTTTTGATAGGACGTATTCAAAATTTTTCGAATCAAATCCGTTCGCTTCTGGTACACCATGTTGTTGGCCATATGGATCAAACGGCTTCTGACCAGCCTTTGCCCGCACACATAGACGGCGATGCCGACGAGCAAATACAGCAGCAGGCCGCTCTGAAACTTCTCATTGTCGCGGTTCAGCGCCTCATTGACCACAAATATAATCATCGCATTGCCAAAACCGCTCGCCATGCTGAGCACGATCATCACGAAAATCGGCTTTTCGCCGGGCTTCGGGAAAAACTGCGTGAGCATAAAATACAGGCTGAACAGCAAGACAGCCGCAAACACTGCAACAACGGCGGCGCCAAGCGTAGAAGGCGCCCACACTTGAATGAAATTCCAGTTGAGCCCGTAGTAAATCACATCAGGGATGCGGTACAGGCAATAAGCGAAAGTGGCCATAAAAACAAGAAACGTCAGGAAGACGAGCGTAACACCGGCCGCGTTTCCGGTAAACCTCCGTTGTTTTCCGAGCGCCTGCCGGGCGAAAACGGACATCAACCATAGGGTCAAAGCGATGATCGGAAAAGAGATGAAGAGCACAGCCGACGCTATGCTATCCATACTTTTGTACATATCGTTCGCCGGCTTCGGCAGCTTTTTGTTTTGGATGATGTTCATCACGCCCTGCCCGATCGTCTGCGTGTAGGAGGAGTTCAGATTGGCCATGACGGCCACGCCGACGCCGTCCTGCGGCCTGAAAACGATATACGACGAGAAATTCGGATTGTTTCCGCCGTGCGACAGCTCGCCCGATCCGCTCTGGTAAACCGACCAGCCCGAAGCGTAGGAAGAGCCGTCGTCGCTGGGCGTGACCGTCTTGTCCGGCAGATGGGACTTCTCGATCAGCCTGCGGTCGAAGCCGCCCGGAACCGCCGTTTCCAGCTGAATTTTCAGCCATTTTGCCATGTCCAGCCCATTGGTGATGACGTACCCCGCCGGAACGTTGCCCCTGTATGCGGGAGCGTCATAGGCCGCCGCCCGAAACAGCGCGAATTTGTATCCCTGCGCCAAATCGCCGGAATTGGCACCCGCTTTGAACATCACCGTATGATTCATGCCAAGCGGCTTTAAAATATGTTCGGCCATATAAGATTCGTAGGACTGGCCCGACACTTCCTGAACGATTAGCCCCAGCACGTCATAGTTGATGGTGGCATAGACGTATTTGTCGCCGGGAGGGAAATCCAGTTCCTGCCCGACCAGCGTTTTCACTGTTTGTTCCAGCCCGTCTTCGGCGTCCGACTTCGGAATGTCTCCGATCGTTTTGAACGGAATGCCGCTCGTGTGGTGCAGGAGCTGGCTTAAGGAAATGTCCGCCGGAGTCCCTTTTTCTTTCATGTGAAACCACGGCAAATACCGGCTTACAGGGTCTTCGAGATGCAATAGCCCTTGAGCTTCAAGCTGAAAAACTGCGAGCGCCGTAAACGCTTTGCTTGTGGAGCCAAGCTCGAACAAGGTATCCGGCGTGACGGATTTCCCGGTGGCTTTGTCGGCATAACCGAAGCCTTTGTTATAAACCGTTTCGGAGCCGTTCACGATCACTACGGAAAGACCGGGTATTTGCGACCGCTTCATATTGCTTTGAATATAAGCTTCGATTTCGCTTGTTCGATCCGCTGTGAGCAGCGGTGAGGCTGAAGCGGAAGCGGCAGAGGCAAACCACTGCAAGATGAGGAACGTCAGCGTCAGCAGAGGCATCAGCGCTCTTTTCATCGATTCGCAACCTTTTCCTTTTCGCGTTTGACGAAAGCGAATATATCATCCGCCAACTGTTCCAATCCGCCTGTAGACGCAAGTGACCGCTTTATGTTCAGACAGTTGTCGCGATAAGCCGGGTTTGTCAAAACGCGGTCGACCGCTTCCGCCAGCCCGGCGGCTCCGATCTCCTTGTCCTTCATGAAAATGCCTGTTCCCGCCCTTTCCACCGCGATAGCGCCCATAAATTGGTCGAAGCTTTGCGGAATGACGACTGTGGGAACTTCAAAGCATAAGCTTTCATGGATGCTGTTGGCGCCGCCATGCGTGACGAAAACGTCCGCGCGCTTTAAAATTTCCAACTGAGGAACGTAAGGGTATACGAGAAAATTGTCCGGAATCGGCCCCAACCGCTCCAATCCGACCTCATGCCCGACCGACATCACGACCTGATAATCCGTTCCCCCAAAAGCCTTGATGCAGGTTTCGTAAAAATCCGCCACCGCATTGAAAATAGTGCCGAAAGCGATATAAACCAGCGTTCTACCGTCAAGCGCCTCGTAAGGGAAATCGGCTGTTTCCTTTCTCGGATATATGGAATACCCGGCAAACAAGTAGCTGTCGTCGAACGCTTCGGGATAAATTTGAAACTGTTTCGACGTAAACAAGATGTTTAGCTGCTCCTTGCTGCAAAAAATATCGTTAACGACATTGATATGTTTCAAACCGTACTTCAAAGCTACGATTTTCGACAGCTTTTCCGTTATTTTCCGGTATACGTCGACTTCTCCTTTATGCTTTTTGTAGAGAGGATCGTCTCCGGCTCTTAGTACGTTTTCCATGAAAAAGGCGGGATCGATAGCGGCCATCTCGTCGATAAAAGCAAAATTGGCGAACAGCGAAATGCCGGGAACGCCGAGCATCTGCGCAATTTCTCTCCCCCAGTAGCAAAAAGCGTCATGAATAATATAATCGGGCTTTAATTGCCGAACCTCTTCCCCGAAAGCATCGATCACCGCCCGGCTTCTGCTCAAAATGAAATCGGCCGTCACCAGAAAAGCCTCGATGCCTCCGCCGTCATAGGTTCCGAAACCAATGCCGCCCTTGTAGCTTTTGAAAACGGCTCCGGTATGCTCGATCGTATCGCGAAACTTTTCATCCGTGTAATAAATGACCTCTTCCCCCCGCTCAACCAGCTTGCTGATGAATCCGAGCGTTGGATTGACATGACCGTGCATATCCACACTGAAGAAAACGACCCTCGACATAATCATCCTCCAGACTTCTTTCGGCGTATTTGGATTGGTCGGCTACTGCAGCCCGTTTCCGGGTTTATTAAGAACGTACCGGTCAAGTTTCCGGATCGAGGCCGAGTTCGGGTCGCCCTTGCCCCATGCGCCGGCATACATGATTTGCGATTGATGCGGCAATTGCAAAAGCTCTCTCACCTCTTCGTCGTAATAGCCCCCGATCGCGGAGTAGGCCAAATGAAGCTCCTGGGATTTCAAATACATCAGCTGCCCCAAAATGCCGTCGGCAATGGCTCTTTGCTGAAATAACGCCAAGTCGCTCTCATCCGCCTGGGAAACATCCATGACGAAAAAAAACAGAATCGAGCAATTATGCACCAACGCTTGCCCCAAGCAAAGATTGGCAAACACCTGCCTGAAATCCCCCGCTTCGATCATTCTCAGTTGACCGTCAAAATGGTAAATACCTGGCAGCATGTCCTCAACGGCATGGACAACCATATAAAAGGATGAATAAATGTTCAACTGATGAATAAAATCAAGCATCCGCCAAAAATGGTCCCGCGAAATGTCCGCAAGCGCGTAGGCCGGACTGGATCTCCGCTCGATCAAAAGCCGCAGAACTTGATTATAATCGTCCCATTCGGCCGGCAGCGCATGGCGGGCCAGCCATCCTTCCGAAGGTTCGCGTACGGAACGGCTTACCTTGGCTTGAAAATCGGCGATGGGCTTCCAGTCGAACAAATTCTCTTCTTTATCTTCCGAAGAAGGGATGGTGTGATCGGCAAATGCAGCATGCTCGTTCAGAATCGCCAAAGCCGAAACACTGCCGCTTTCTTCGCTTAACGGGTGGCGAACCGCAATAACGGCAACCGGTTCTTCATGGTCGTCCAATTGAAGCAGAGACTTGATATCTTTGGACTTTGTTATCGTATATACGGAATGATCCAGACCCAATGCATGCAGAATCAGCTGAAAATTAGCGACCGCATGCCCGGAATCGATCAGGCTGAAATGGTAGCCTTTATGCGAATATTTCCAGCAAGTTCGCCATGGAACAATGGAAAGGACAAAATAAAAGTCCGCATTATGGTCCTGCTCCAACAATGTGGAGCAAAGCAGGTCCGCAGCATCCGCTCCGGGCATTTTGTAGAGCAGCGTCTGCAGCGCGCTGTAATAATAAATGCCGGGTTCAAACCCGTCCATGCTGCGGATGACTACATACACTTCAACCGGGTAGCACCCTCCGGCAGACGGATACGACCATAAAAGCTCCGGCTGATGGCCGTAAAACTTGACGGCGGTCGTTCCGAACGAAGGGAGCAAGATGCGCTCCAGCATCCTCGTGCCGGACAACGGCGCCGACCTAAAAGACTCTTCCGTATAAATCGATGTCTTTAATCTGACATATGGACCGCTAACCTTTTTGAATCGTTCGGGTCGGCTGCTCGTTTCAAATCGGCTCCCGGCATATTCCCTGCCTCTGCAAATTTGAAAGATGGACAAATGATTCACCGGATTACTCATTGGATTTATCATCCTGTTTATCCCCACGCTTTACCGTAAATTTGTCTTCGTTTCCAGCAACTTTCCCAACGGGCAAGATAATCTCAGAAATACAATCCTTCAAGCGACTCCTGGGATAAAGCGATCGTTTCAAAATCGGACGGCGTAAACTCCACCTCGTTTTTTTCGCAGCAATGGCGGATGAGCGCTTTTACATGACTCGCGTATGTTTGCACAAACCCGTTAATTGTCTCCGCTTTAAACAGATTGCGGCTGTAAGTTACCGACACATGCAGCTTCCGCTTCACCACCATGACGTTCATATCCAGAAGCGAAGTGAGGCGGTTATCCATGCTGCATTCAGCGCCGGAAGGTTCATCCGCAATTGAAAATAAATCGTTGTCGAAAGTCGCGTCAAAATCGCCTAAGTAATTAAACCTGATCCGCTTTTGCCCGCCGTTGTCCTTAATGCTTTCTGTCAAGCAGGCGAGCACGCCGAATCCGACGCCTTTCCGGGGAATTTTCCTCAGATGTTCCTTGGTGCGCTTGATCCGATCGGGCATAAGCTCAGCAGATACCTGGAAGAGTTTAACCGGATACAGGCTTGTAAACCATCCGACCGTTCTTGACAAATCCAGCGGTGCCGCGAACGGTTCCCGGCCGTGGCCTTCCAGCTCGATCACGACTTCGTCCATTTGGAAAACGTCGAAAATAGCGGCGCCGAGAGCGCTGATAAGCAGGTCCTTCGCGTCGGTGCCGTAGGCGGCATTGGCCTGGCCGAGCAATCGGCCGGTCTCCTCCTCCGCCAAATGCTCGATAACCGTCTCTGAACTTGCCACCGTATCTTCCCCGAGCGCAAAATCAACGCGAACCGCCGCATCGACCTCGAGGACGGACTCCCAATACGCTCGCTCGTTCTCGATGATTTCCGCATGGTTCCATAAGTATTCGGCCCAACTTTGTACGGAGGCTGTCTTCAAGGGCAGCGGTTCCGTTTGTTTCATGACGAATTGCCGGTGAAGGCTGACCAGATCTTCCAGCAAAATGGTCCACGACACCGCATCGACGATCAGATGGTGAGCCGTCAGCAGCAGCCTTGTGCCGTTCGTCCCAAGATCGAACAGACAGGCTTTCAGCAGTGCTCCCCGATGCATGTCCATCGATGCTTTCAACGACTGTCCCAGCAGGCGCATTTGCAATTTTTGCTCTTCATAGCTGTAATCGGCCAAATGAAACACTTCGACCCGGCACTTCTCCGCCCGGCTGTTGTAAAACAACGCCTCGGTATCGGCGCTTACATGTATTCTCAGAGCATCATGATGCTCGATCAGGTCATCCATCAACCGCTCAAGATCGCTTGCATCGATAGGCTGCTTCAAATTCAGCAATAACGATTGGTTATAATAATGCCGGTCGGCAAATTGTTGGGCGAAAAACCACGAGCCGATAGGCGTCGACCGAATGCCGCCTTCGCACCGCCGCTGATCGGCCATATCGGCCGCAGCGGATTTGCTTACGCGCCTTACCATGTCCCCGATCACAGGGTTGGACAAGATGTCCGCGACTTTGATGCCGTACCCGCCGCTTTTCATCCTCGAAGCGACCTGGATCGCTTTGATCGAATCGCCGCCAAGATGATAAAAATTGTCGGCAAAACCGATATCGCCGGCTTGCAGCACATCGCGCAAAATGCCGACCAGTCCCGCTTCCGCCTCATCCCGGAAAATATCGGCCGCAAGCCCGGTCTGCTGCCGTTTCTCCGGCTCGGGCAGCATGTCCCGGTTGACCTTCCCGTTCTTGTTTAGCGGAATTTCATTCATCACGATGAAATGGGCAGGCACCATATACGCCGGCAGCCTGTCCGCCAAATACGTTCGCCATTCTGCTGACGAAGCGCCGCTTTGGCCGACCACATACGCGCAAAGATACGGGCTTCCGTCTTCATGCCGCCGGTCGATGACAACGGCTTCCCGGATCGCGTCGTGCTCGCACAAATGCCGCTCAATCTCGCCCAATTCGATGCGGTAGCCGCGAATTTTCACCTGATGGTCGACCCGGCCCGCATACTCGATCTTCCCGCCCTCCAAAAACCGGGCAAGATCCCCTGTCCGGTACATCTTCCTGCCTTTTGCGAAAGGGTTCGGAATAAATTTGTCCCTCGTCAAATCTTCCCGGTTCATGTACCCCCTTGCCATTCCGTCCCCTGAAATGTACAGTTCTCCGATCACGTGCACAGGCACGGGATTCAAATTGGGATCAAGAATATAAATTTGCACATTGTCGGCCGGAACTCCGATCGGAACCGAGACGTTCTGGTCGTGTTCTGCGTCGAAAGCATGAATCATGCATCCGACAACCGTCTCCGTGGGGCCGTATTCGTTGTAAAGCTCAATTCGTCCTCCGAAGCTTTCCTCAATTTGCCTGGCCAAGCTTGTTCTTAAATCTTCCCCCCCGATAATAAAACGTTTGACGGATGAATCCTGGTGGTTCAGCTCCCTTAGCAAAGATAAATGCGCCGGCGTCAGCTTGACGACCGTAGCTTTGTTTTCCTTCATAATCCGAAAAAGCACGTATTCGTCTCCGTCGTCGCCGTAAACCATGATGCAGCCTCCGGAAATCAAAGGCGTGAAAATCGAAGTTACCGTAAGATCGAAGGCAAGGGACGAATACAAAGGGAATATTTCGATCTCCTGCTTTACATACATGTTCTTGGCCCACCAAATGTAATTGACCAAGCCCCGGTGCTCGATCATGACCCCTTTGGGCGTTCCGGTCGAACCCGACGTATAGATGACGTAGACCAAATCGCCGGGACCGCTCTCCGCTTCCGGATCGGATGAATCGCCCCGATACAGGCCGGGGTCGTTCAGGTCTATGACCTCTCCCTTCATCAGGGCGCGTTCCCTTATATCCATGTTCGCGAGCAGCAGGCTGCAGCCCGAGTTTTCGAGCATATAGGCAATTCTGCCGTCCGGGTAAGCGGCATCAATCGGCAAGTAAGCTCCGCCCGCCTTCAAAATCCCCAAGATGCCGATCACCGTCTCGATGGAATGGCGGGTCAATAACCCGACAACCGTTTCCCGGCCCACGCCCCGGGCGGACAGGCGCCTCGCCAATTGATTCGCCTTTACGTTCAGCTCCCGGTAGGTGAGCTCTTCCCGCTCGTGGCGGATGGCGATCCGCTCCGGCGTTCGCGCCGCCTGCTCTTCGAAAAGCCGGTGAATCGTCTTGCCGCGCGGATACTCGGCCCCGGTATCGTTGAACTCCGCAATCTGCTTGCTTTTCTCAGCCTCGGACAACAAGGAGAGCCTGGCGATCCGCTCGCCGGGATTGCAAATGATTTGCTCGACGAGTATGTTCAGCCGATCGTACAAATCCTCAATCTGCCGTTCCGTATACGCTTGAAGCTTGTAATCGATCTCGAGCAGCAAAGCTCCCGATTCGGCCCAATCCTTGACGACCAACTGCAGCGCATACAGCTGGTTTCCGTTATACAGCTCTTCCACTTTCGCTGGAGAGCCGTCCCACGAGGTTGCGACTTTGGTGTTGTAATAGTTCACACAAGTGCCGAATAAGCCGTCGCCCCCTCTTTTATTTAATTCGAGATCCTGAACGAGAAGGTCGTACGGATATTTTTGGTTATAGTAGCATTCCGTCAATTGCTGGTGGATACGGACAAGCGCCTCCAGAACCGGGCTCGAATCGTCAAACGTATACCGGAAAGGCATCGTGCTTGTAAACATCCCTGCGGTTCGCTTCTCCTTTTGCCCCGAACGGTTGAATACGGGCACTCCGATGACAAGATCGGTTTGCCCCGCAGTCTTGTTCATATACAGCATGTACAGGAAAATGAATATTGTGTTGACCGAGCATTTCGCGCTGGCCGCAAGCTCTTTGATTTGCAAAGAACGAACGGGATCCAATTCGTATGTTTTCCTTTTTCCCGCCGTGGAACCGTAACCATGATTCGTCAAAATGTCGGGAAGAACGCTGAACTTGTCCAGCCAAAACCGCCTGTTTTTCTGAAATCTTTCGGATTGGATATACCGTTCCTCCTGCCGGGCATATTCCAGATAGGCGGGCGCCGGTTCAAGCTCGGCCGGTTGTCCGTTCAGAAGCGTCATATAACAATCGTAAATCTGATCGATGACCAAATTGCTAGACCATCCGTCGGAAACGATATGGTGGAATTTTACAAGAAATCCGTTGTCCTGGTCGGAAATTTTGAACATCGGAAACCGGCAAAGCCTTTCCCGCTCCAAAACGAACGGCGTTTGCGCTTCCCTTTCCAGCCACTGCCGGAATTCCCGCTCAGGATCGTCATAGACGGAAAAATCGATGAAATCCGGTGCTTCGGCATCGCTTTCGTCCACATATTGACGCGGTTCTCCGTCGATTTCCACGACTCTGATGCGAAGCGCTTCATGCCTCGCGATTTGCAGGCGTATCGCCTTTTCCAGGAGGCTGAAATCGACGGGCCCATTGATTCTTACCGAACCGGCGATGTTGTACAGCGACGTGTCCGGGTATATCTTTTCGGTATACCATATTCGCTTCTGAGGGTGAGTCAAAGAATAACATTTCGGATGATCGGGTCGAAATACGTCGAACATCAAACAGTCCTCCTATTCCTCGACTTGATATGGCGAACATCGGGGCTGCTGCTCTTGGATGAAAAAGCTGTAAAAGGAGTCGTTTGCATGCACATGGAGGCAATTGTTGCGGTAACTTGCAGATCGTACTGCAGAGGTAAAAATTAACGCGCGTTAATTTCCAATTAAAGGGTTATTTTTTCTTTATCTTAACTTGCGGATTTCAAGCTTGTCAAGATAACTATACAACAAATAAAATTTAGTCTAATATGAATGTAAGTATATGGAAGTCCCTCGAAACCAAAATACGGGAAAGGTTGGAGATGCGTGCATGAAATTGCTTGAACTCGAACCGCTAAAAAGCGATGGAGGGGATTGTTTTGATGATGTCATCGTAACCATGAACGGCTGGTATCGGCGCGGATATCAGCTGATGTACGCGGACGCGTTGAAATTTTATTTCGACCCGGATCGACCGGACCAGACCATCGGAACCCGGATGCAGACGAATTTCAGCAATGCTTTGGATTTGCTCCAACATTTTCACGGATATAACATCGAGGTATACCACAATATTTCCCCGACCGACGGCTTAGCCCTCTTCAAAGAACAGCTATCCCAAAATAATCCGATCGGTCTTATTATCGATACTTTCTACAGTCCCTGGGATAATAATTACCAAAAAATCCATTACTTTACGCATGTGATGCTCGTAGCCGGCATTGACGCCGAAACCGGCGATCTGTTATGCGTCGACCCTTTTTTCGTTAAAAAGAATATGCGGCTGCCGCGCGATCATTACATGGACGGGTTTATTTCCTGCATGACGATGGAGCCTTCCGGCTCCGGTATGCCGGGTAAAAACCAGGTGCTGGCAAGCCTGCGGACCAAACTGCTGGAGTATTTGGACATCGCGCCGGCCAGCTTTGAGGCGTGGGCGGAAACGTTCCGCTCCATCGATTTTGCGAAAGAGTCGCAAAATAACGACTTTATGGCGGGCCCGCTTAATTCGAAATTGAACACGCTGGTCACCGGCCGGTTCAACTATGTCAAAACGCTTGATTACATTTCAACCCTGTATGGACTGCCGCAGCTAAGCGACTTTTCCCGGGAAATGAAACTGCTTGCCAACAAGTGGAGCACGATTCGCGGCCTGATCGCCAAGCTGAACTATATGCCTTTACATCTTTTGGATGACAAAATGAAAGACAATGTGATTGGCCGAATACGGACGAACGCCGAAACCGAAGTAGGACTCGTCGAACGGCTGATTGCTGAATTGGAGCCTTCCAAAATTCAAAATCAGGCTTTCGTTTCCGCCTTTCCCGCCCCGCTGTCTGCGGATGACACCGTTCAGAAGATCGAGCATGTGCAGCTGCAGCAGTTGTTCGACACCCGCGGGTTCGACAATGAAAGCGGAACCGCCGATTACGATACCAACGGGTTTAGCTACGCGAGAGCCGGCATTCCCGTAAGCCATGAGCTGCACGTTGCGGACATGTCCTTTGCTTTCCGCGCCCTGCTCGATGACTCCTTCGATAATTTGTCTTGCATGGGCCAGTCGGTTCCGCTTCAAGCAGACCGGTATCGCGGAATCATGGTGCTCGGAAGCAGCCAATTCGGCAGCTGTCTGGATACGCTCACCGTCATATACGAGGACGGCACAACCGACCAAGTGCCGCTCGGATTTTCCGATTGGTGGAACCCGATTCACGTAAACGGGGAAGTCATCGCCCTGGAGGCGAGTACCATGAACAACAAGTCGGGCTTGCTGCCCAGCAAGGTGTATCTGTATGCGGCCAAAACCAGGCTGAACAGTACCAAAACCGCCACGGGCCTAATTCTCCCGATCATGCCCAATCTTCACATTTTCGGTATTTCCATGTGGAAATAAAGCAGCTGTTCAGCCCTAGCAAAAAGAAGCCCCCGAACTCCGCTTTTACGGCGCGTTCGGGCGGCTTCTTCCAAGCTGTTTATAACAATGACAGCAGGGCATTGTGAATGAGTTCCTGCCTGAAACCCGGTGGCCAGCAAAGCTTCGCCGGCCACTTTGACGGGCAGTTTTCCGGGGCGATTTTCGATTTTTTAAAAAGCAAAATGGGCATCAGCATCGCCTACGCCATAACCGAAATCTGCGCGCTGAATAGGTCCAAAGAAATGGATCGGAATGCCATTGACGTGCTCGGCGAAGAGATCGTTTTACTGAAGCAGCTCCACTTTGACGACACCGACAGGCCGGTTTTCTATTCTCTGGACTATTTGAAAAACAGCGTTTTCAACTGTTCATCAAACGCGAGTAGTCCCGCTCGGGCAAAATGGAAACGGAGCCAGGGTTTAGAACCCGCTCCGTTTTATTTTATCGCGCTGCACGCTCCCATGCCGCCCGAACCGCTCATTTCCAAGCTTTGGCTTCTATATGTTTTTTCTTCGGAAACATCTTTTTCAGCAAACCCTTCTTCTGCTTCTCATCCAGAATCTGCTTAACGCCGCGGATCAGCACCCTATACCTCATCTCATCGTCATGACTCATCGTCTGCAGCTGGCTAAAAAATTTATCGTCCATTTTAAGCACCTCTCCAATTCGGCCATTGAATTAATCCGATCGGCCTATTATTTTATAGTCCTTTTTGACTACATTATAACATCCGATTCTCACAAAAATCTCACAAAATGTGCTTTTTTGTCAGGACAAAATAAAAAAAGAGGGGACTGCCGCTCTATTGCCTGCCGCGGCTTAAGATCCATTACTTTGAAATTGCGAGTCGTACTCCTCTCAACGTTCAAGAAAAAGGACAGCCTGACCGCTTCATCAGCGGCTCGACTGTCCTTTTTCTTGTTTTTATTTCTGTTCTTGCTGAGTCCGATCCTCGAAAGCAACCCGATTGACCTCGGCAAAGCGCTGCAGCTTCTTTGCAATGACAGCGACATCGAAAAGGTTCATACGCTTCGAGTAAACCCACCGCGTTTTATTCTCCAGTTCAATGGACACAGACCCCGGCTTGTAAACAATTTGTTTAATATTCGATGCTTCGAGGATGAGTTCTCTCGAATATCCTCTCTTCGCCAGATTGGTCTTGCCTATTTTCAAATAGGGGCGGCGAACGAAATACATCAACAAAGCTACGAATAAGTATCCGCATATCGTAACTATATACATGCCGTTCTGGTCGGCCTTCGTGTACGTAGCCAGCAGAAACACGAAAATAATTACGAACAATAAAGGAAGCAAAAGGCTGCGGCCTTTAAATACTTGAGGCTTGTCAGGATCGGAAATAGGGGATATCCCTTGCTTCGACCTCAGCACATTGGCCTTCTTCGCATTTTTACTTACCATTCTTTCCCACTTGCGCGACATGAACGTACCTCCCAGTATGCTGCTCTTTGTAAGGACCTGCAGAGCTTATCCTTATTTCACTGGAAAGTCGCCCATTTGTCAAGCTAACTATGAGGCAAATGATTGTACGCCCGTATCCATAGGGGATCTGCGGCCTGCGCATACACTAATCTGACGACTAATTTTCCAAACTCCCATCCCCTGCAAATGCTCCGGAATACGATGGCACCAAACAGATGGCCGAAGAACGGAAGAAGGGAAGCAGCGTTTCGTAGCATCGGCCATTCAGGGAGAGATCAACAGGTCAATCATGGTCGTATCTGACCATAATCGACCTGTTCAACGTAACGGAAAACCGTTATATAGGTGATAAAATTCAAGCATTTATATGCGTACTAACGAAATGACGAAATCTTCATGCGGGCATTACATAGGTTAAGTTTGTTATTGGTTGAATGTTGGGTTCATTCGGCACTGGGTAGCCCGCCC
Organism: Paenibacillus sp. sgz302191; assembly: GCF_057749925.1. Classification (NCBI taxonomy): domain Bacteria; kingdom Bacillati; phylum Bacillota; class Bacilli; order Caryophanales; family Paenibacillaceae; genus Paenibacillus; species Paenibacillus sp. sgz302191. The sequence goes on along the minus strand of NZ_JBYLHY010000011.1, from coordinate 192,404 downwards.
ACCACTGTTATTAATTAATTCATGCTTTCTGCAATTCTTTCCACAATTTCTTTATCCCAATCATCAAGATCAGCCATTAATTCCTCATATTTGCATTTCGATTCAGGAGTATCAATAGCCAAAAGTGCCGCTATGCTGTAATGCCCTATGGTGTCGATTCCAAAGAGTTTATTTACATTCGGGTCTCGAAATTTGCTGATGTAAGAAAGTTTAGAAATAATCTCTTCGTTACACAATTTTCTGCTGACAATCTGACTTATAGCACTTACTAAAACCTGATTATGATGAATATCTAAACACTTGATAATTTCAAGATCGTTTAATTTGCCTTCTCTTATTTCCTTCGATAAACTTAAAGGTTTCACTCTTCATCGCCTCTCTTTATTCATTTACAGGACCAAAGTTGTCTATTAGATATTGCCTTTCAGTTCTATAGTTGTTCCACAGTTGCTCAGCAAGAGCCTTGTTACCTATTCGGTCAGCCTCTTTTATTTCAACCATGTATGCTCTGAGTTCCATAATAATTCTATTTTTGAACTCATAAGTAACATCCAATTTGGGGTAGCCTTTTGCCATATCGTCTAGAAAATGTTGATACTCATGTCTTAGAGCACTTATTGAAGCATCTTCATATATATTTAATTGCCCTGGAATATTTCCTTTTGGTGCATATGCCATAATATCACGATCTAGGATTCTTACTTCTACTCCTGCTTCCTGTGCTTGCTTAATAATATCATCCCATTCCTCAGGGTGGGAGAGACGTCCAGGACCATAAATATCCCTAAACGGATCAGAATCATTCTTCCCTAACATGCTATCAGGTAATCTATCTTTCCCCGTCCCCTCAGCTTGCTTCACCAGCGGAACAAGCGGGCTCTCCGCCTCCACTGTGGCAGTTGCCTTGCTTGCATTCGATGTGAGGACACTCAATTCCTCCGCACCCTTCACACTTCGTACAACGGCCCCTAACGGTACAAAGACTTCTGCCATTTTCTCGATGCCGTAGCCCAGCATTTCCGCTTTCCGGTTCGGACTCGCTTTTTCAAATTCCTTTATCGTGTTCACGACTGCTTTCGTTACTTGTCCCGGCAGCTGCTTCACGTTCGCGATCCCATTCTTTGCATCTTCTTGCAATGTATACAGCGGTTTTTCGCTGCGGATCGTCTTCAAGGCGTATTGTGTACTTCGCACTGCCGAGCTAAACGCATTGCCCTTCAGAGCTAATGATACCACACCAGATAGTGTCCCTATAACTCCTTTGGCCACTCCGGTTTTAAAATGCTCTTCCAGTTGAATGCGTTGGTCTACGGCGTCCAGTACGCTTGTTATGTAGCGGTTATCCAGTTTGCTTCCTTCGAGCAGCTTCTGGATGATATCTCTTCCTTGTCCATTATAGGTGCTTGCATCCAGTGCTGAATAGACCCACTCTTCCCCTTGCTTGACTTTGTTGTCCAGCCAAGTGATTCCTGTCTCTACCGCATCCAGCCCACTTTCGAGAAAATCGAGTAACCTCGCTCCGCTTCGTCCCGTACACGTTGTACTCATGGTTTTTACTGCCGCTGCGTTTTTGACTTGAGGTAGGAAACTCCGCCCGGTCAGGACATCCTTCACCCATGATTTCCAACTTCCGCTGAAAATACCCGCGCCTTTCCCATCCGCCTCATCAAACTGATTCGCTTTTTTCGTGGCGAAGTCCTGGATTTGCTGCAGTTCGTAGCGCAGGTCCTGCAGCATCCGGTCAATCGATTGGTAGCCGCTGTCCACATCGGACCGCTGACGGCTGGACATCGTGAGCCCGTTCATCGCGCTGTGAAGCTGGCTTTGGATGCGCTCCAGCGTCCCGATCGTCGCATAAAGCTCGCTCGCCGTGGCTCGCAGAGTCGATGTGTCTACACGTATTTGCACCTAAGTTCCCCTTTCGTTAGTGGACCGCAGCTCTTTTAATGCGTTACCCTTGCGCCAAAATCGTCATAACTGGATAAATCCCCATGATAGAACGCCACATCGCCGTCCATCAGCGTGAACGTGTTGCCGTATTTATCCGTCGTCGTATTGCTGAATCCTTCCATCTGCCATTGGTTGTCCAGCGGCACGTTCTCCCCGGGCAGCCGGTAATAGCGCAAAAAGGGATTCGCATAATCGGCGTTCTTGATGCTCTCCAGGTTGAAATTCACGATGATGTACCCATCCTTCAAAAAGATCGGCGAATGATCGTCCAGCCCGCCATGCGTTCTCCCGTACTCCGCGATGTTCGTACCCGCCGCTACCACATAAGGCGCCGCCGGCAAGCTGTACTCGCCATACCAATGCTGGATCGAAGCCAGCGCCCGCTGCGGATCTACCGAACCGGGCACGCCGGCTTTCGGTCCGATCATCGTCCGGGTCAGCCATGGCGACGTGAACCATGCGTACGCATTTCCAACCCAAGACTTGCGCTTAGCCCGGTACAAAAAGTCGCTGACCCCATAGTTGTCCGCCACATACGCGGCCGTATCGGTGAGTTCCTCGCCCGGCACATTGCGCATCGTGTCGTTCAGCAGCACATGCCGCTGCTGCTTGTCGTCCGCGGAGCCGATTTTCACAAAATACCTCACCGGGTTCTCCGAATACGCATGGTAGTACAGATCCACCGGGATACGCCCCGTTCCATCCTTGTTCACAAAATAAAAGGTCGGCGTGATCCGAATTCCATCCCGTCGCCCGAACATATTCCCCTTCGTCTTCAAGTCGAATTTAAAATGATACCCGGTCTTGATCGACACGGTATGGTCATAGCCCGGAAACGGGTGGCTTCCCGGGTGAATCGGCAGCACGTACGGATAGCTGTTGCCCCGCGGGTTTCCGTCGATATCGTTCGTGCCGGTCCAGTACGAAACGCCTGTCGGCGAGATGCCGTCGCTCGTGCGGAACACGTACTGCCAATCATAGTCGCCGATATCCGTGATATGAAAATCGTACAACCTGCCGATCACTTCCACCGGAATTGTGTTCGTGGCCACATGATTCGGCCAATCGAAATTGGCGCTCGTTTGTGTCGTAAAGTCCGTAGGCGCATTGATCGCAATCGACCGAAAATGAACCGTATAAAACCCTTCGTCGATCCACGTCGGCATGATGAACGTCATGTCCGGTTGATTCACCGGAATGTCGACCCATGTCCCCGCCACGATGTACGCCGACTTGTCCGCATTCCAGACGTCGAACTCGAAGCGGACTTGCTTGTTGGCGGTGTACTTGGCGTAATCGCCGTACCCGTTTGTGACCCCGTACCCGCCAAAGCCGGGGTACGCGTCATGCTGGCCGGTCGTCGGCACGAACACCGTGAACGGCCGGTCCAAAATGACCGCCGCCCGGCCTGCGGTGGGCACGACTTTTTCGTTGTGCGCCTGATCGTCGGTCACAGACGGGTACATGACCACCGGTGTATGCACCGTCACCGGATTGATGCCGTCGATCGGATAGTCTTTATCCGATCCGCCTTTGACATTCCCCGGGATCAGCGGGTAATAGATCGTGCCGGTCGTCGGCTGGTCCGCCCGGTTGACGAGCGAATTGCTGACGACGTAGCCATTGCCGTACAGCACATCGCGGCCGATCATCGTTGGCTGCGGGATCGTTCCCGGCGTCTGTCCCTGATCGGGGTGCCGGGAATTTTCCATAACGGTTACGCCGTTAAAAACGACCAGGTCGTTGTTCACCTGGTTGCGGCCCACGGCGTTCTCCGCCGCCGATTGAAACTCCGGCGGCGTGCCTCCCGGCGGAGGCCCTCCGCCTGTTCCCAGATTGACACCGCTGCAAGTAGCAGGGTGAACGTGAGCGTTTACATCGTCGCTATTGCCGGATTGCAGCGTTGGCGCCGTATAGCCATGGGGATCCAACTGAACCGTTTCATCGGGATAGCCGCCGAGCGCATAATTCGTGATCGTGGATTTTTCTAATCCGTAGACCTCCAAATTGTCGATTTGCCAGTAGCTATATGGCCGTTTGACAGTCATGGTCTCGGTTACGGTTTCCTCCATAGGGACCGGTGGCGCCCCTTCCCCGCCGCCTTCCGTCCAAACGTATTTTTTGGTAACTTCAACCGCATACGACACCTCGCCGGTCATACTCGCAAATTGATTTTGAAATAAATACTCCAGCCCCAATACGTTCGCATAGAGGCTTTCCGAAGTCGGGATGCCTTTTAACACATCGAATCTTTCCGCATCCCGCATATCCGCGAGAAGCACACCGCTGGCCGCAGGGTCCATGACGGCATCCTGGTTGACGGTGCCTTTGACCGGGGGCTTGATCTGAGGGGTGCACCCGGGCTGAGACCCGCAGCTGCTGGATACCGTCACCGATGCGGTACCCGTTTGATCGATGCCTGCCGCTGTGTCGACATAGCGCGCTGTGATCGTAGCGCTGCCTGCCGAACTTGCCGTTACCAATCCGCTTGAGTTCACGGAAGCCACTGCCTGATTGGAGATCGACCATGTCGTGTTCGGGCTGCTTGAAACATTTTGAGTCGTCCCATCCGGCTTCGTTAAAGTGGCCGTCAATTGTTTGGTTGTGTTCATACCGGGACTCAAGCAGCCTGCAGGAACGTTTACCGATAAACCGGCTGCCGCTGGCCGATATTCGGCAACAATGGTCGTACCCCCGATATTCATCGTTATATTTCGGTTTGTTAAGTGAGCATCCCCGATCACTTGTGGAAACTTGATGTTGCTAGGATCCATCGTGGGGTAAATATATGACTTTGAAATCGGGACCGTTTGTCCATTGTGATCATAAGCAGGAGGAAGGTTATAAGTTACGCTTTCCAAATAACGGTATACATTTTCTGTTTTCACTGTATCAATGAGTGTTCTCGTAGTTCCGTCTGCTGAAACCAGATATCTTTCTACGGTTAAGGGTTCATAAGGCGTATACGATGCCGGTATATCATAATAATCATCAAGATCATCCGGGTGGGCCCATGGTTCTGCATGTTTTATTTCTTGAAGTGTATAAAAAGGTCCGCGCCTTGTGCTCCCGTCGGACGCATTGAACGATTCCATGATTGCGCTGAAATAGATGGGTTGCCCCGGCTGCAGGACAGAGTCAAAGCTGTCAAAAAAATCCCGATCAACCGTAGCCCCGTCAAATTTGAAAGTAGTTGTTACTGGATCGCCAGGGATTGGCGGGTCCGGATATTGAGTTACATTCGCTGCATTGTTATAGACAACAGTTTTATCTAGGTTCATTGGCTTGCAATCTCCATCTCTACATGCCGGAGCACTATGTATCATCCACCCGACAGTTCGATACCGAATGCCGGTAGTAGCGGCAGTTGAAGTAATGTCGATTTGAATGCCATGTAAACGTTCATCCATAGTAATTTGCACTGGATATGCGAGTGCTGGAAGTGGTAGGATTAACGCAAATATGAATACAATCAAAAGTACAAAAGATATACATTGGGGGAGTCTCTTCCTCATAAGTATCCCTACCTCCTTCCATATCAATCTATTCACGAATAACCATGAAGAGATTTACTCAATTCGATAGGTTTTGTATTTAAAAAGCGCAGCGTCTGATTTTATTTTCTCTTCGATTATTTTAACGCCAAAATTTTCTGCCGAAATCGCCACATCTGCATAGCCGACATACCAAACGTCTTTTTCAATGTTTTTCGGTCCCCATATATCGACAAACAGATTTTTGTTCTCATCAAAACTGGTTACTTTAAACCTGAATTGGCAGCGTACATAGTGTGAAACATCACCGAAGAAAACTATAGATGGTTCTGGCGTTACTGTGCCTTCAATTCGGATATGATTCTGCTTCACCCAATCAACATACCTTTGTGCATCACGATTTACGTTCTGTGGTTTATTAACGGTTTGTAAGAAAGCATCCACCCAGTTTTGATCTATCGTATTGTAATCCACATTCAGTATTTGATTACCAAACTGTGATACGAGTTTAACCCAAACGTCAACCGCATCTTTCGAGTAGTATCTGGAATCATGGATGATTTCTTTCGCTGTAAAACGAATTGAATCTGTCTGGAACGGATGTTTATACTCGTACATTTCATTAGGAATACCCTGTAGGATGTAAGGAAAATCACCGCTATTCGACGGCAGATTTGTCGTGCGAATCGCGCGCCCCCAGGGATCTTTGGGAGCGTTCATCGCTTGCTCCGCACTGGCAACCGCTTTTTCGTCGACAGCCAGCGAATGGCCTCCTTTAACAGTAAGAATACGCTCAATTGTCGTTATCGCCTCAGCCCGCGTTGTCGGTTGATCTTCCCCGAGCGTGCCGCTATCATCCATGCCAGTAATCAGACCGGCTTTGGCCGCCAGATACATCCACTTCGTATCATCAATGTTCTTGTCGGCGGTCGTAGCCCGAACGGCTGTGCGCGCCATTTCTTGACGCGTCATCGGCGTGTTCCAGTCCCCACTCATAAAATCGCTCGGTCGATATATCCCCGCGTTCGTCGCAGCGTTAACGTAGGGCAAATACCAACTATTACCGGTGGTTACACCTGAGGTTGGAATCTGAAGCGCGGTATTTACCATTTTGATAAATTCAGCGCGCGTCACTTTTGCATTCGGTTTGAAAGTGTGATCCTGGTATCCGTCGACATATCCTTTTTGCACCGCGCCGGCGATGGTCGTCTCCGCCCAATGCCCTTTCGTATCGCTAAAGCTGCCTGTGAAAGCTGTGCCGGCGGCATTCGTTGTTTTCGTCGTTGGTGAAACGGCGGTTGAATCAGCTTGGACATCAGGAATTGAAGTCCCAAGTAGTGCAATAACCGCTAGCGATGTAATCAAGTGAACTCTCATTTTTATACCTCCATAGTAAAAAAATTACTTTCTTCAAAACAAAAAAAACCAACTGCTTTTGGTGGCCCGGCTACCGTTTCTTTGAGCAATGTCTTACGACACTCCCCATAGAAGTAGGCCCGCAGCTTTGCGTCCCTGTCTTTCGAACAGGTTTGCCTTTTCAATTTCACTTGGTTATTAGGTATTTAAAACTATAAAAATAGTACATTAGATTTAATCCAAATTCCATATTAACCCATAATCCAACATAATTCCACAATATTATTTATAGTTCACACCAAAGGTTACCTATTCAATTACCACCTTGAGCAAGCAAAAGGAAGAAAAGACTATCAACATCGGCTGCTCGATTGTGGCACTGCTCACATACTGGATTATGTTCAATAACTTCGTACTCTTGGCCTTGATATAACGCCCAAATACCTCTATAAACTTCCTCAATTCTTCTGTTCAACCTCAAAATCACTAATTTTATTAAGAAAGTTCTCCGCGGTATCCTCGTTTACGACTGCAATATTAAATCTGTCTGAAAAGTCATCAGGATTATAAATTTCAAATCCTTTCTCAAGATAAGAAGCAATTAGTTTTCGCAAGTCTAAAAACCATATCTCCTTGTCTGCAACAAACCATACGATGTTTTGTATTTTACTAGAACTATTATAGTTTCAGCATACTTGGGTTTGTTATGCACTCGTACCTCCTCCTCAATATTCAAGTTATACCTTTACTTGGTCCGCTACATATTTTAATTCTCGGTTCTAAAAATGGTTATTTTTGTTGCTTTCTATGAATCAACTCATGAAAAAAAGAAGACCACAATACAGGTGGCTAGCTCGCATTGTGGCACTGTTCGTTGCTTGGTAATTTACACAAAATTACTGATAGATCATTACAAATCTAGATTTTCATCCTCTATGACCAACCTAACATTTTCCAAGTACTGTTCCCTGATATTAAGTTCAGAAGAATCAATGTTTTCTTTTTTCCAGATGCTTATCAATCTCTTATCCTTAATAATTTCTAATGCATTTTTAACAATATGTTCTCTAATGCAATTATTACGCACGCAAATTTCTGCCAATATTACAGTGAACAACCAATTTGTTTCCTCATAGTCGTCTGTTTGGTTTTCATACTCTACGACCAATCTTGAAATTGCTTGACCTGGGGATAATCCATCAGAAATAAAACTCGTGTAATCTTTCGGGACATACTCCATCAATTCATCATATGTTAATTCTTCTACCATATTCTACCTTCCACCTATCTCTTTAATTCTCTTATATAATACACATAAATCTCTATATCTGGGAACATCTCTTTGAATTTTAAAATAATTGGACTACAGCTAGCACACGGCTCTCTATCAGTATAAAGGTCAATTCTCCCTTTTCTCTCCCTTGGTTCAAGCTTTTTCAGCTCGTCAGTAATATCCTCCAAAATTTTAAATTCTGTATCCCATTTTCTTGTATAAGCACCTTCTCCATCAATGACATCTAAATCGTTAACATCTCGTGGTGTAAAATTCCAGTCCTTCTCATCTTTAAGAGTCGAGAAACCTTGTGCATCACCTGCATCACTTACAGCGTTTACACGACTAGAAGATTTATACTCAGATCTTAATCCTTTTATCTCTACTTTTGCCAAACCAAAATTACCTTGTTTCCTAATTTCCTTCGGCAGTTCTTTTCTGAGCTCTTTACTTCTCCTAGCTAGTTCTCCACCGATACTTTGCGAATCGATTGTTACCTTCTCAGCAGTAATAACTTCACTTTTCAAAGAAGATTTACCCGTCCTCTCACCCTCCGGCAGCTTCTCGTTCGGTCTCTCATTGGGCTTCTCAGGTGGTTTGATCGTTTGCGGAGGAGTTCCCTGATCCACTTCACCGACTCCCCTGGCCGTATTCCCTAAAGCGGGCTTCCCCTTCGAAATAAGCGCTGATGTCCCTCCTGCGATCATGGAAGCCAGCCCGAAGCTCGCCATCCAGTGCTCTTTGGAGAGCGCTTCTTTCGGATCCAGCGCCTCCTTGACCGTTTCAACGCCCCCCATGCTCAGCCAATTGGCAAAATCGTAGGGAGAGTCCATCATTTTGTTTGCCCTGCTTTGTAGACCATCGTTGATGCCTTTTGGAATGCCCATGGTTACATAATTCAAAAAATCAGCAGGGGAATCCAGAGAATGGGCGGCGCGTTCTTCGAATCCTTTTATAATGTCCTTCCCGATTTCCTGGAAGCTATCCGTATGTCTATCGCATTTTTCCTTCTTGTCTTAAGTTTTCGTATAGTGCTTTATTTGCTAACATTCTGTTATACAGTTCCTTAACGCATCATCCTTATTTTCAAATTCCTTAATATTCATTCTCTTCCTCTCTCGCTATAATAAACAATCCATTTATCTCTTCTTTTAGCTACGCAGTTTTTCGATTTTTTTCAATTTTTTCCAAAAAACATATCATTCATATGGCATAGTTTCATCTTCCAATAACAACTCTTGCAATTCTTCTCTTGTCATTTCAATAACACTCCCTTTAATCAAATATTTCCCTGATATATCCTTCTTTTAAATAATATGCTTATTCCTAACCTATGATTCAAGTTGGAATAAACCTTTGAAAGTTTATCAATCATGTTTGTCAAACTTTCTAAGAGTTTGCTTTGTTGGCTGTATTATGCGACCTTGCAATCACGATATAAACCCGTGTATTTTAATTACATTGTTTGAGCTGAGTTTATACGGGGCCATACCGACTGGATAACCCCAGCCCAAAAAAGAAACCTTGAAAGGCACGAAGCCAGTCAAGGTAAGTTATAATACACTATCCGTTTCGGTATTTATTTCACCAAGAAAATCTGGCCATCATGGTTGCAAACAATAATTTTTGAATAATCCTTAGATGCAGTTATCACGTCCAGCCCTTCCTCCCTATCAGGATTGATTCTATCTTTAAGAAATGCAATTACGTTTGTCTTACTCGTTAAAAACAACTTATCCTGATAGTCATGAATTGGGTGCTTGTAAAATAGATAGTACTCTTCTCCAGTAGAAAGTGCATCAGTATCATAAACTTGATTATCTACCCGCACCCAGTTTTTAATATTTTCCCCTGGTTCTATATTTTCGGGGTTGATTTGTTGCAATAACTCTTTCATTATTTGTTTTGCTTCATTTTGATTCACTCGACTTCCAGGGAAAACTTCCATTTTTATTATCCCTCCTAATTAGGTTCGCTATAAAAAATATGACCTTTACCAGAGTTACTAGAATGCCAATCCTTCCACTTTATGTGTGGGAGGTCATTATGGGGGGCATTTTGGGTGTGCTTTTCGTTTGGATGTCTTTCATAACCCTTATCATATTTTTTAGTAGAATATTGTTTATATCTATTCATGTTACCTCTGCCTTCTTGCAATAATACTTTTGCTTCAGACGCAGATTCAACCCTAAAGTTTGAAGATCCACCCTCATTTAATTTTTTAACTGCATTGCCCCACTCTTTACTTCCTCTAGTTATAACGGGCATTTCAGTTGCCTTAACATCTTTACCCATCCCCTCAATTTTTCTGGCAATAGACTGCTGAGCCCGATAGGCAAGACGGGCATCTGCAACAGCTTCGCCACCCAAGGGAATAGCTGCCAATAAAGATAAACCGGCATTAACTGTATCCCCCTCATAACTATAAAGAAGGAAATTTGCGCCTTCCGAGAATATATCTACTCCCGGTATATTCCCAGCTATATCAAGGGCTGTATGCACCCAACTGCTCCAATCATCCCCATCCCTGCTCAATCCAAAAGGATCTACATAAGAAACAGGATTTCCATTCACATAAGCATAGCGGTTTAGCGTCTGCCCATTTTCAATACTACCAATCAGAACATCACGATTCAAGAACCGTTTAATTTCAGGATTGTAGTACCTAGCTCGCATATAATACAACCCATTACTGTCAGTCATCACACCGTCTCGTCCATTATACATAAAAGGAGTCATGGATGTCCCAATGTGATAAGTCAAATTCCCATAAAAATCATATCCAATACGATCTGTAATGTGCCCACTCTCGTCAGTAAGAACGGTCGTACTCCCTCTTCGATCATAATGGTGTATCGATAGATTCCCTTCCACATCTTCCTTACTTATTAAGCCAAGACCATAGACATAATACGCTTTAGGTACACCTGCCGCATCCGTTTCCATCAACACTTGGCTTAAGGAAGTATTAGGATTAATGACACAACGAGTAGTTACCCCATTTTCAATCTTGGATACACGGTGGTTTTCCGCATCATACCCATAGCTTGCGTTCCCCGCACGGATAAGTCGATTCTGCGAATCATATTGGAATGTCAGCATTTGACCGTTTAAAGGCCCGTTGGTCATGTTTCCATCTGCATCATAATTTACAGGATTCCCGTTAAACTGAGCTAATCTATTATCAGCGGTATAAGACATATTTACATTTTGAATAACGGTCTGCGCGCTTCCAGGCTGGTATACATTCTGGAAAACAGTTAAATTCCCGGCCGGATCGTATGAATAGGATTGGCCATATACTGCATCAGCAATACCTACATTAGTTAACCTACCCAATACATCGTATGCATAGTTATAAACCTCATTCGTGACGCTGTTTCTTTCTGATAAAACTAAATGGTTGTTATCATAGGTATAGCTGTAATGATTGATAGCACTACCAAATCGATCAGTGTCATTCGTCTCAATCAGTTGTCCTGCTTTATCGTATAAGTTCATTTCTGTAGAACCATCGGGACGAATTGTCTTACTTAGTCGGCCATTTACATCGTAAACGTATTGGGTATGACGGCTTCTCCAATCTGTTACCTGGACAAGTCGATTTGTCGAATCGTACTCATAGGTGACCACTTTACCATCAGGATAAGTTAACGTTTTTAAATTTCCATTAGCATCATAACTATATTGAATTGTATTGCCAAATACATCTTTGTAGCTTGTCAAATGATTCAATGAGTCATACTGTCTGCTAATAGTTCCATTACCATCTGTAGTAATTAGTGGGTTACCATTTGCATCATATGTTTGTGTAACAGTACCTTCCGGATTTGTAAAACTGATCTGTCTTCCAGCAGCATCATATTGATATGTGGTTTCTTGGCCGCGACCATTAACTATACTTACAAGTTGTCCTTGAGTGTCATATTTATACTTTATCGTCGAGCCAGATGATGTCGTGATTGAAACTATTCTTCCTGCAGAATCATAAGTAAAACTGGTATTATTATTGTTTGCATCTCCAATAGTTGTACGGTTTCCATCGGTATCATAACTTTGCTGGTTATTCCCACCAAGTGTATCGCGAGTTGAAATTAGTCGATTAACAACATCATATTTCATCGTTGTCGAACGACCAAATGCATCAATAACTTGAGTCACTCTATTCAAACTATCATATTTTTGGGTTGTAACGTTGCCCAATGCATCAGTAATAGAAATCGGATTATTTACTGCATCAAAAGAATAAGTTTCAATTGTATCCCCATTTCCATCCGTTTTTCCGATTACATTACCCACTGTATCATATTGCGTACCAAAAGAATTTCCCTTCGGATCAGTTACACTGGTTAAACGTCCTTTAGAATCTCGGTGGAAATAAGTTGTATTACCATTGGCATCTATCACTGAAGCTAGTCGATCTTCTCCGTCATATTTATAGGTAATACTTTGATTTAACGCATTAGTCTCTGACAGGAGATTACCGTTTGCATCGTAGTTGTATTTGGTTAAACTCCCTTTGGGATCAGTTTTAGTAACTTTATCACCGTGACTATTGTAGGTATATTTAAAAGTATTACCTAAACTGTCTGTCTGAGTTAATATATGACCAGCCGCATCATATGTATACGAATCAGAAATGTCCCCTTTCTTTTTCTTAACAATTCTGCCGATGTTGTCATATTGATAATTGGTTACTACACCAGTAGGATCGGTTTTTTTTACAAGATTGCCTTGTGCATACTCGTACAATGTCTTGGCTTTCAAAGGTGTTGTTACTGATTTCAACAAACCGTCGCTATTATACTCATTTGTGGTACTATTGCCCAACGAGTCCTTCACATTTAAAATGTTATTGTTACTATCGTAGGTGTATGTGGTTGTGTTCCCTTGAGCATTTTGTACAGAAAGTAAATTGTTTTTGGAGTCATACGTCATGATAGTTAGATTGCCATTTGCATCAACCGAATTTATCAAATTACCTTTGGAATCATACACATACCTCGAAAAATCCCCATTAAAATCTCTTTCGCCCGTACGATTCCCATTTTGATCATATGAGTATGTTTTGATATTTCCCATTTCATCTGTTAACTGTATTAGCTCATAAAAACCATTATGGGTTACTGCATGTTTCTGACCATTACGATCCGTTATCGTAGTAATTATATTTCCAGGCAAACTTGTTTCATCATAGTTGAATAGAGTAGCTGGATGATTCGCCAAAGCATCTTTTTGTGAGATTACTCTGCCTCTATCATCATAAGTATTTATGAAGGAAACAATCCCATCTGAATCCGTTGCAGTCAATACTCGCCCATTACTATCATACGTATAATTTGTAGGATTTCCATTTGCATCTACGATGGACGTTAAGTTTTGATTAGCATCGTAGGTAATAGATATTTCACGATTCACTACATCTTTAATTCGATTCATTAACCCATTTGTATTATAAAAAAATTGAAGGGCTTGTCCTGAAACAGGTTCATTCACAGTAATTAATCGGCCTGCATTATCATAACTAAATTGATAAGTTTGTCCATGACCATTCAATAATTTTGTGACTTGACCGGTAGGGTTAAACAGATATGTGGTTTGATCCCTGAGGGTTAAAGTATAGCTTCCATCGCTATTTTGAACTAGATTATCATAATTGACGCTCAAGTCTGAGCTGGTGTATTGTCCGCTACTATTTCTCGCAAAAGTATTCTGACGGTTTGCATTCCAATGAACAATGATATTTCCGCTTGATTGCTTTTCCAAATATGTTTCAAAGTCATGGCTCCAACCTTTTCCTAATGGGCCAACATTAAGTAAAAGGGAATTGTAGTGAGTATTGAAGCTGAGTGGAAGTTCTCCATTTACCGTAAGCAACGATCTTGTAATCTCGTGCGCTCCAGTTGCCGTGTTTACTGGGTCAGCTTCAAATGTTTGTTCGTCCATTATTCTGGAATCTAAAGTTTGTATCTTGGAAATTGCATTACCTCCAGAGAGATTTATTTCTGGAACTCTAGAGAAATTGCCAGTACCCAAATTAAAACTTCCTACATAACAATTTGGGTGTTGTTGAACAGTGCTTCCCGATGGTGCCAAATACAAGTCTATACTGCTGGTATAATGTGACGGGTCAGTTGAACTGATTTGAAATACCAATTGTGTGCTGGAACTAGAGATAACAGTGATTCCCACATTATTATCCTTGTAGCCAATCTGTTTTCCACTCGGATTACGTGGATCATTACTCTCTACCAACATGAAATTTCTATATCCATACCCACCGTATCTCATGCTTACCCAATATTCTAAGGGAGGCAAATTATTTCCAGTAACTGTAAACGTGGGATTAAAATACATGTCACCATAATTTGCAGTTATTGAAGTCACTTTTATTGTGTTGGGAGCTAATGTACCCAAATTAAAACTTCCTACATAAAAGCTCGGATGTTTTTGAACAGTACTTCCCGACGGTGCTAAATACAAATCTATACTGCTGGTATAATGTGACGGATCAGTTGAACTGATTTGAAATACCAATTGTGTGCTGGAACTAGAGATTACAGTTATTCCTACGTTACTATCTTTGTAACCAATCTGTTTTCCACTCGGATCACGTGGATCATTACTCTCTACCAACATGAAATTTCTATACCCTTCACCACCGAATCTCATATATGTCATATACTCCAAGGGGGGCAAGTTAGTTCCGGTAATAGTAAACGTGGGGTTAAAATACATGTCACCATAGTTTGCAGTTATTGAGGTTACTTTTATTGTGTTGGGAGATAATGTGCTCAAATTAAAGCTTCCTACATAAAAGCTCGGATGTTTTTGAACAGTACTTCCCGATGGTGCTAAATACAAATCTATACTGCTGGTATAATGTGATGGGTCAGTTGAACTGATTTGAAATACTAATTGTGTGCTGGAACTAGAGATTACAGTTATTCCTACGTTACTATCTTTGTAACCAATCTGTTTTCCACTCGGATCACGTGGATCATTACTCTCTACCAACATGAAATTTCTATACCCTTCACCACCGAATCTCATATATGTCATATACTCCAAGGGAGGCAAGTTAGTTCCGGTAATGGTAAACGTGGGGTTAAAATACATGTCACCATAGTTTGCAGTTATTGAGGTTACTTTTATTGTATTGGGAGCTAATGTACTCAAATTAAAGCTTCCTACATAAAAACTTGGATGTTGTTGAACAGTACTTCCCGATGGTGCTAAATACAAATCTATATTACTGGTATAGTGTGATGGGGTTGTTGCACTGATTTGAAATACCATTTGTGTGCTGGAACTAGAGATAACGTTTATTCCTACATTATTATCCTTGTAACCAATCTGTATTCCACTCGGATTACGTGCATCATTACTCTCTACCAACATGAAATTTCTATATCCATATCCACCGTAACTCATGCTTGTCTTGTATTCCAAGGAAGGCAAATTAGTTCCGGTAACGGTAAATGTAGGGTTGAAATACATATCACCATAATTTGCAGTTATTGAAGTTACTTTTATTGTGTTGGAAGTATCCGCCGCATAAATGGTATTATCAACATCTTTGAACAATATGGAGAATAATATTGTTAATATTAGTAATAATGAAGTAATCTTTTTCAAAAATAACTCACCTCAAGTAATATAAAATAAGAATTCAATAAACGGTTAAGCTAATCAAGTGATATTATCACCAAAAAATTGCAAACAGTCAGCATTCAAAATAATAGCGCCTTACATTGTTGAATTTTAACCTAATACCTACGGATTAGCCCCCTTCCTCTCTTATCTTTATGCCGATTTTGAAGTCCGATTGGAACTGATCAGAACCGTAACTATATCGATTATCAACTTAAAAATTTCGTTTCAAAGCCTCCTTTCGGAAATAATTCTTGGTGATCTCTGGTAAAAGAAGGTCGGCATCTCGCATGTCATCTCGCTTTCTGAGCTGCTTTCAACAACAAAAAACCAACCGCTTGTGGTAACCCGGCGGCCGTTTCTCCAGAGATGTCTTGCGACATGCATCCCGGAAAAGTAGGTCCGTGGCTTTGCGTCCTTGTCTTTCGAGCAAGTTTGCCTTTTCATTTTCACTTGGTTCATAGGTAGACGAATCTATAAAAAATAGTACATTCGATCCATAACTCTATCCATAATAACCCATACTCTTGTTGACTATCAATATAAATTTCAATTTTTATCCAAAGTATGCGAAATTTCGCGAAAAATCGCCACTGAAACGATTTCTCCCCACCCCGTTCCTTTCCTCAAGGGTTGCTGAACTGAAGCGGGGCACAAGGTCGCTTGGCAACAAAAAGGCAGGCTCCCGATACGATCCGTCGGCAGCCTGCGACCCGTTCGAACGCGCTAATTGGAACCTTTTTCTCTCACCCGATGTACCTGCAGGTTGCGGTATTCGGCGATGAGCGGGGCCATTTGGCGAAACCCGATCCGCCCTTGGCCGAGGATAGGGCCGTAAGTCGTACCGTCATCCTTCCATTCAAGTACCAATAGATCGTTGATGGCGAACAGCACCTCCCCGCCATGAACGAGCACGCGCATGCGATACGGCCCTCTCGCGTCGAGCACGGGCGGCAGCGGATCGGCCCCCTGCGCGGCCAGATGAAAACCGTAACTTTTTCTTAAGTTACAGGTATGAAAAGAGCGCTCCTCCTCCCATAATCTGCGGTAATAGGAGATGTGATAAGCATTGATGTCCCCGTGGTGGTACTGGTCATAGACGCCTACCCGCCGCTCGAGCCCGGGGTCGAACATATCTTTGCCGCTGCGGCCCGCCGCGCTGAAAAAAAGAATGCAAAGCCCCGGTTCTTTAACCGGCCAAAAATCCCAACTGATCGACAAGCCGTCCGGAAACGTCTCCGGGCACCAAAGCACAAAATTGGCTCTCTGCCCTTCCCCGGCATCCAGGGCGTTCTCCATCCGCATTCTGCCCTGGGGAAAAGAGATATTCGCGCTTCCTTCCAGGCGAAAATCCGCGATATCCGCCGGTGAAGCAAGCGGGTTCTCATACAGCGTCTCCACGATTTCATATTGTTCGAACAAAGCATCTACCTCCTGCACTCGAAATTCAAAACACCGGCCTCTCACGAATCCTTCGGGCCTAAAGACCTTATAACGCCGCTCCAATCGCCGCCCAGTGCCTTCCAGAACCAGGACCTCTGCCCTTCCGGCAGCAGCGAGGGCGGGATTCTGGAATCCCACGGCATACGCGAGAACGGCCGCGGATTCGATGAAGGGGCCTGCGCTTGATAAGGAATCGCCTTCAACTCCCGGCCTGTTTCATCGAGCGCGATTTCAGGATTGCCGTAGCTGCGGATCCACTGAACCGTCGCTGCCCGATGCTCTCTTTTCACATGCTCAAAAAGCGGATCCTCCGCCAAATCGACAAGCTCGTGCGGATCATTCGCGAGATGATACAGCTCTTCGTAACCGCCGTTTTGATAATACAAATATTTCCATTCCTTACTGCGGATATGAAGCATATAGTTGGGCGGCACGTAAAACTCGGAGCAGACGAAATCCCGGCGAACGGAAGCCGGTTCCGCCAGCAGCTTCAACAGATCCACTCCGGGGCGGCCGTCGTCTTCGCGGTGCCCGCTTGCCCGGTTCACGAAAGTAGGAAAAATGTCCAGCAGAGTCGTCAGCTCGGCGCAGCGGGTGCCGGGTGCGATCACGCCGGGCCACCGGGCGATCATCGGGATGTGGAGGCTGCCCTCATACCCGAAGTTTTTGAACCATAATCGATGGTCGCCAAGCAGTTCCCCATGGTCCGAAGTAAACAGAACGAGCGTATTGTCAGCCAGCCCCTCTTCATCCAGCGTTCTCATGATTCTGCCGATCTGCTCGTCGATGAACGTAATATTCGCGTAATAATACGCCCTGTTTCTAAGCAGCGCCCGCTCCGAATACAGATCGGCTTCCATCGCTTGGCGGTGCGATTCGATGTACGGATTTTTGGAGGTACCGTCATTGTCCGACACCCAAGGTTTCGGCAAATTCTCCGGGTCGTACAGACCGGTCAAATGCTGCGGGCAATCGAAAGGAGCGTGAGGCTTGACGAACGATGTCCATAAAAAAAACGGCTTGTCCGCAGGTCTTTCGTTTTTCAGCCAATGTACCGTCCGATCCCCGCACCACTGCGTGATATGGAGCTCCTTGGGCAGCCCGTTCACAAGCGGCTTCAATTCGTTATAGCCGATTTCCGGCGGCTTCTCCCAGCCCCAGGCGCCGTGCTCGATCAAGTACCGGTCGTAGTCGTCGAAACGAACGTCTTCCACGCGCTCCACGGTGCGCACCCCCCTCATCTCCTCCGACAAAATGAGATGTTCCATGCCGTACGTCTGCCCTTCCGGCGTAAAATGCATCTTCCCGATCGCCTGGCTGAAATAGCCGGCTTTGGCCAAATAAGCCGCGATCGACTCATCGTCGGCAACAGCCGGAGCAGATTCGTTATCGAAGACGTTCGTCTTTCCCGCAGCGAATCCGGTCATTACGCTTGCCCGCGCCGGGGCGCAAAGGGGGCAAGGGGTGACCGCATGCTCGAATACGGCCCCCTCGCTCGCCAGCCGGTCCAAATTCGGCGTTCGTATCGCGGTATTGCCGTATGCCCCTAACGTATCCCAGCGCTGCTGGTCGGTGAAGATGAGCAGCAAGTTCGGTTTGTCGCTTTTCTGTTTCACGCTTTTCGTTTTCGCGCTCATCATGGCTTTACCGGCATTTCGGGGAGGGATTCGAACTCCGGAATATCGGCTATGTACAAATTGCCGTACCCCGACATATCGCTTGTAAACAGCACCTGCCTGCCGTCCGGGCTTAGCCTCGGATGAACGTGAAGATTTTGTGTGTGGAAGCTTCCCCTGTGCTTGCACAGAATGCGCGGGCCTTTGAACCCGGAACCGTCGTTTCGCCACACCTGCAGCGTATCCTGGAACTGGTCGCCGTGATAAGCGTTCGTCTGCTGGCCGTCGCCGATGACAAGGGACAAATCGTTGGAGTGCACATGCATATTTTGAAAAGGAAACTTGTACTGCTCGGCGCCGCTGTTGTCGTACTTGACGGCCCCGATAATTTTCCCGGTATGATCGTCAAGCGAATTGGTAAAACCGTGGTAACCGATATGAACACCGTCCGCCAGCCAATATTCATGCCCGACATATTCATTCGGCAGCGTTTCCTTCACCTTCCAATACCGCCCGGTCGCGATATCCAGTACCCAAATCCGATGATCGATCTGCTCCCAGGGCCCTTCGTGGCAAAAAGTCAGCAAATTCGCTTGCGTCGGCGACGTATTGATATGGCCGATCCACAGCTTATCTTCATGAAGCCTGTTCACCTTCCCATCCGCGGGTGAAACCGCCATAATCATGCTGTGCGGCTTCGCGCGGAAATACGCTTCAAAGCCGAGGTAACCGTTCTTCGTATCCAGCGCGATCTGGTCCGTCAAATCCTCGTTCAGCCCGAAGCACAACCACCGCCCGTCCGCGGTGCAGCTCATGCTGCCGAATCTGTAGTTCGCGGGAATCGTAAAAAGAATCCGCTCTTCCAACGTTTCCAGATCGATGGCGCGAATCGAATTGTCATAGTAAAAGTACGCTTCATGGCCGTCAGGATGAAGAAAAGCGCCTTGAATCCGGGATTCGCGGCCGCGCTCCAAGTCCGTTAATTGAGTCATGGCGCCGCTGTGCAGATCCATGCTGTACAGATTGGCGGCATTCCCGCGGTCCGAGCCGAAGATCAGCTTGCCGTCGCCATAAAAGCCGTTGTTCGTAAAATAAATATGGTAGCTGTGCGAATTGTGATTCGTCAGCTGTGTGACGGTTGCACCCGTGATCAAATCCGTAAAACTGCGCCGTTCGGACGGCCAAACCGTTCCTTTGGTGCCTCCGGTGTTTACCGCTGCCATTGCCATCGCGCTCCTTTGGTTTGCACGGTGAAAGTCCGGCCACATACGGATGACCGGACCTTCGCCGCGAGGAATTGTTCCATTCGCTGTATGCTATTTGCCTGCCTTGGAAGCGGCGTAGGCATCGTTTATTTCTTTTGTATACGCATCGCCGCCGTTCTTTTTCCACAACTCCATTTCGGCTTTAAAGCCGGCCTCATCGATTTTGCCTACGATAAATTTGGTTCGCGCGTCTTCGACGGCCTGATCCAACTGCGTGCCCTTTTGCGTGTAGGTGGCGGTTGTAAACGGTTCGGCGGGATTGGTGACGATAATTTTTTCATTCGCTTTTTGCACGTCGTTCGACTTCTGGCGAAGCGGTGTGGACGGTTTGAACATGTCCGGTATCATGTACGGAATCGAAGACAAAATTTGCGAGATGCCTTTGTTGTTAATATCCGGCGTCATCGGGTCGGTTTGCAAAATAAGCGTAACCAGCTTGCCGTCCTCCACTTTGTAATGAACGCCTTCGATACCGTAGTTGATCAACGCCTGCATCTCTTTGTCGTTCGTTTTGTCCAGGAACGTAAGCACCTTTTTGAGGTCGGCCTCGGTTTTTACGGCGGATTTGGAAATGAGGAACATCCCGTTGTGCCCAGCCGTCGGTAAATTGTGCAGCCCGCTCGGACCGCTTACGGCGCCGATGATGTCGATGCTGGCTTTGGGGTTGATCTGCTTCATTTTCTCATCGATTTGATAGGAGCGCTCCGTAACGTCAATCGCTACGCCGGCCTGGCTGTTAATGATCGGATCGTTCCATTTGGCCGAATCGTATACCGCAAAATCCGGATTGATCAGCTTCTCGTCATACAGCTTTTTGAAAAATTTGAGCGCTTCCATATATTCCGGCGTCAACTGGGCGGGAACCAGCTTGCCGTCTTTTTCGCCCCATTTGTTCGGAGCGCCGAACCAGGTTTGCATAATGTCCCACGGTCCGCCGTATTTGGTCACGACCATCCCGTAAGTGTCGTTTTTGCCGTTTTTATCCGGATCGTTGTTGGTGAACGCTTTGAGCATCGCGTAAAATTCGTCGATCGTCTTCGGTTCCTGCATGCCGAGATTGTCAAGCCAATCCTTCCGGTAGCTGATACCCATCCGTCCGATCGGCCGGGATACGTAAAGACCGTAATATTTGCCGTTGACCGAAGTGTTGTTCAGCACAGTCGGATTCGCCTGCTTCAAATTCGGATAATCTTTCAGATACGGGCCGATTTCCCAGAAAGCGCCTCCGTTGATCGCATTGGCGACAGCCGATACTTTGGCATTGTTCACAAACACAAGCGTAGGCAAAGTTCCGGAAGCAAGGGCGATGTTCAGTTTATCGCTGTAGCTCGTATCGGGAGTAAACTGCAAGTCCAGCTTTGTATTCGTATATTCTTCGATTTTTTTCCATACTTTGCTTTCGGGGGTTGCGATATCATTGTTGTAACTTTTCAGCATGATACTGATTTTGAACGGCGCTTCCTTGGCGGTCGCCCCTCCGGCCGTCGTCTTCGGCGCATCCGCCGCATTAGGCTTCGCAGTGTCGGAGCCGCACCCCGTGATAGCGCTTGCGGTTACGAGCGCGCTCGTCAGTACAAACCATGTTTTTTTCGTATTTTTCCAACTCATGTTCTTTTCCTCCCCTTGATGATCGGTTTACTGGTTTATGATGAAGCATGCACCCGTTTTCCAACCGGCGCTGCGACAACCCGTTCGCTTACCCTTTGACCGCGCCGATTAAAACGCCTTTGGCAAAATATTTTTGAATGAACGGATACACGAGTAAAATCGGCAGCGTACCCACGACGATGATCGCCATTTTAATCGACTGGTCCGGCGGTTTGACATAGGTCGGGTCGTAGGTTCCCATTTCCAGCGCCCCCGTCGCCATCAGTACGATTTGCCGCAGCAGCACCTGCATCGGCCACATTTTGGCATCCGATAAATAGATCAGCGCATTGAAGAAATCGTTCCAGTGGGCGACCGCGTAGAAAAGCCCGAATGTAGCGATAACCGGTTTGGAAAGCGGCAAAACGATTCGCCACAGCACGCCGATATCGTTGCTTCCGTCAATGCGCGCCGATTCGATCAATTCGTTAGGAATTTCCTGAAAAAACGATTTGACGACGATCAGGTTAAAAGCGTTGATCGCGACGGGCAGCATGACGGCCAGGTACGAGTTCAGCAGTCCCAAGCTTTTTACAACCAAATAAGTAGGAATAATCCCGCCGCTGAACATCATCGTGAAAATAATCATGTTCAACACGGCGTTTCGCCCGACCATGTGCCGCCGCGATAAAGCGTACGCCATCGTAAAGGTGAAAAACAGATTAACGAGCGTTCCCCCGACGGTAACAAATAACGATACCAATAAGCTCCTTGGCAATGCGTTATCTTTAAAAACAAACTTGTAAGCGTCGAACGTAATGTGTTTCGGAATCAGGAAAAAGGATCTGGCCCCGATCTCAAGATCGCTGGCGAACGATCCCGCGACAATATACAAAACCGGAAGCAGCATGGCAAGGGCGACGACTGCCAGAAACACATGGTTGAAAATATCGAAGCATTTTTCGCCCAGCGATTGGTGCCGATAGTTCATCGTTCTCCTCCTTTCTCAAAATATGCCGGAATGGCCGGCCCTTTTGGCCAAGTAATTCGTTGTGAACACGAGGAAGATGGAAATGATCGCTTTAAACAGCCCTACTGCCGCACTGTAGCTGAAAGCGCCCTGCATAATCCCGGCCGTGTACACGTAAGTGTCGAACACTTCGGCGACCGGACGGTTCAGCGGGTTGATCATTAACAGCACCTGCTCGAATCCGCGGTCCATAAATTGACCCATGCGCAAAATGAGCAGGACGATGATCGTTCCCTGAATGGCCGGCAGCGTAATGTGCCACAGTTGGCGGAACCGGTTCGCGCCGTCGACGTAAGCCGCTTCGTACTGCTCTTGATCCACGCCGGCAAGCGCCGCCAGGAAGATGATCGTCCCCCAGCCCATTTCTTTCCAAATGCTTTGCGAAATAATCATCGGTCTGAACCAGCTTTCGCTCGTCAGAAAATCGATTTTATGTCCGAAAAGCCGCAGCACCGCTTCATTAATGACTCCGCCTTCCGTCGTCAGCAGCAAATAGGAAATGCTCGCTACGATAACCATCGAAATAAAATGCGGGATATAAATGAGCGACTGGATAAAGCGCTTGTAAAAAGCTTTGCGCACTTCATTCAGCAAAAGCGCCAGCAGAATCGGAGCCGGGAAAAAAAACAACAAATCGTACAAACCCAGCAAAAGCGTGTTGCGAATTAATGTAAAAAATATCGGGTCCTGAAAAAACTGTTTGAAGTTATCGAGTCCGACCCATTCGCTGTTAAAAAAACCGGCGTAAGGCTGGTAATTTTTGAAGGCGAGCAGAACTCCCCACATCGGAACGTATTTGAAAATAACAAAGTAGGCCAAGCCTGGGAGCAGCAGCAGCAGCAAATATTTGTCCCGGATGATTTTGCTCATCAGCGAGCCCCGTTTGGAAGTTCCTACCGCTCTTTCGGATATCAAGCTCTGTCCGGCGCCCGTTTGTTTCATCATGTTCTCACTCCTTCGCAGTTTGGTACTTCACACACTATAAGAATCGAACATTTCCGGCAATCATACTTTTTTTGCCCGGCATATCGAGCTTTTTTCAAAAAAGTGCAAACCCGGAAAAAAAGTATGGCTGCACGTAATGCCCGACATTCAAGCGTTCAGCTCTGCCGGCAGAGCGTCGCCGATCAGTTCCAGGCACATAATCGCGTTGAGCGACCACTGCGAAACGACGTTGGTCGTGATGTGCGGCAGCTCTTGAATCGGACGGACATATTCCAGCACCGGCACCTGACAGATGTGCGCGGCATCTTCGCTGCCCCCGGGCAGGCGGTTTTCCAGCATGATGCGCCACGTCTCCGCAGCCAGCTTCGGGCTGTTATGCCGGTTGGCCGCATACGCCGCCATAGCTGCGGCGAACATCGGCCAGCTGAACCGGTCCGGACGGATGGCCCCGTTCGTGCGGGCCAGCTTTTCCTCGGGTTCAAGGTAGTAGAACGCTCCGAACTCGGCCAGCATGTCATCCCACTCGGGATCGGAGAGCAGCTGCGAAAGCTCCATCCACACTTGCGGCGCGCCGAAGGAGACGGCCATATGATAGGCGTAGTTGCCGTCGCCGATATGGGTGAGAACGCCGGTCGCGGGATCGTACCCGAATGTCGTGCCGGATAAGAGCCGGAACGGCGCTGCCTTCAAATCCTTGATCCCTTGAAGGATTTTGTCGCGGTATTTCACGTTCTCGAAGCGCTCCCACTGCGACATCCAATTCGAGCTGAAGGCCGCCCAGTCCGGCCCGCTCCTGATATGGGCCGGGTGCTCGTCGGGCGGGAAATAGGCGCGCATCGGATCGAGGCGAACGGCGGCAAAATCGGCGTCAGCCACTTCCGCCAAAATATCTCCGACGCGTTCATCCGCAGTCAGGAAATAATAGTACCGGTGCAGACCCGCCATCGCGATGCGCGCTTCCTTACAGCCGCAGCCCCAGTGGACGACGTTATGGCGGGAACCCAGCCCGGCATATTCCCCAAAATGGTACACGTCCACTTCGCTTGTATGACGCGTCATCGCTTCCGCCATCCGGAACAAATCCGCCCGTCCCGACCGCAAAAACGAAAGCCACAGCCACATATTCGGCACAAGCTCGGTATTTTGCCAGGCAAAACCGCCTACATCGTACCGCCAGTTATGACGCGCGGCATCATAGGTGTGCATGAAATCGCCGTAATCCCAAAAACCGTACCAGCGCCGCTGCTCGACCTCTTGTTTGTAAAAGCCGACCCAGGCGTCCAGTTGGTCTTCGATCCAGGCTTTGGCCGGCGTGCTGCGGTCAGGCAGGCTCCATGTCCCGAACGCGTGCGTATCGTGATAACGCGCGGGCTCGCAGACGAGCTGCGGCGGAGCTTGCAAGTCCCGCGTCATGGACGCCAGCTCAGCCGCATCGGGGGTCCGTTCGCAGCACCACAGCATGAGCTCGCTCGTGTTGGCGATGCCGTGCGGCGTGCTGCGCAGCTCTTCCGCTCCTTCATAAGCGGCCTCCACATAGGCGGCCGTATCGTAATGGCGCATATCCATCGCCGCGCCGTCCGGCGACCAGAACCAGAGCGTCAGCCTGGCTTCGTCCGTCGTCATCCCCGTCACTTCCAGAGACGAAGGATGCTTCTGCCAAAAGTTGCGCAGCCCTGCCGCAAGCCCGCCGTGAGCGTCCCCGGCATATGCGAGCCCGCGCGCACGATGGCCGCTGACGGCTTTCACCGGGCTGCATGCCGCGCTTGTCTGCTTGACGACCATGTAAGAGTCGGCGGAAAGCTGCGTCAGCCTGTAGCTGTCCCAAGCGGCGGAAGCATCCAGCAGCGCCAGGAATGCCGCATCGCGCCCATCGTCGAATTCAATCGCCTCGCCGGCTTGCTGGCGCCAAAACTTATCCAAATAGGCGTCCTTCGTTCGCCAGGTCGACAAATGCTTTGGCGATTCGCTGAAAAAGCCGGTGTCGCCGGCAAACCGGACGTGCCTGTTATACAGGGGAGCCGTCAGCGGCAGGCCGAACGAGATCCCGAGCCCTTTCACGTAGTCTTCCTGCGGATCGACTTCTAACAAAGCTGTATGGACGATCCGTATCGAAGCCTGATTGGCGTAAAAATAAAGGCGCAGCCGGAAAGGAATCCAGGAACGCTCGCCGTCCCTCGACATATGCACCCCTTCCGCCAATACGACGACCCTTGCATGCCCTTCGTGCTCCACATGGAGGGCATTGATTTCGCCGTCCAAATATTGTTCTTTTAAAAGGCGTCCGTCGCCGGGAAGTTCGCGGCGCTCTTCACGCATACTGACAAGCGAGCCTTCCGCGCCGACCTGTTGGTCCCCGTAGTACAGCGACCGGATGAGCGCTTTGCCCCGCTTCGCCATGGTACATCGGATTACGCCGGTATCCACCGTCAGCTCGTCGGCCGACTGCCGGATTTTCACGCCGGCTGCCGAACTCGCTGCGGCGTCAGGATCATCGGCTGCTTGCAGTGTGTAGCCTTCGCTCGCAGGTTTATCGAAAGCAGCGGCATGCGCCGTCCACTTCACACTGCCGTCCGGCCAATAAGCCGTAGGCCAGCTTTGCAGGGCGACCGAACCGCCCGACGCGTCGGTCAGCGTGAACGAACCGGCTTGGGAGCGATCCAATTCGCCTGCGCGCCAAGGTACTCCCCACGTCACTCCCGCAGCAGTCGCAGGAGCTTCTTCCAGCCAATTGATGCGGATTCCCTTCATCTGTTGTTCCATTTCCAGCAACAACCCCTTCCGAACTGCATATGCGCGGTTCTCCATTCCAGCTTATGAACGGTCGGAATTTCCTGCAATTGTACTTTTTTAAACCCCGCCCGGGCAGCGGTTTATCTTTTTTTCGGAATTAAGACTTTTTTGCAGGGGAGGGAACAAAGTGTTGGGCACGAGTGCAGGGGACGTTTGTAACCAAAAAAAGTAGAAAAGTCAAAAATTGTTAACATTTAGGAGTTTATTCCTATCTTTAAATCTAGTAAAATATGTTAAAATATTGAAGATATCGAATTACAATTAAATAAGGAAAATGGAGGTTAATTATGAAAAAATCAATTCCTGTACTTACTTCTTTGGCTGCAGCGCTGTTGTTGTCTTCCCAAGTTGCTTTTGCCGACGAATCCAGCCTTCCGGCAGCTGATGTTCTTACGAAAGCCGCGAGCCAGGAAATCGTCAAAAACGTAGAGGTCAAGGTCACTAATTTACTCGACCAAAACACTAATGGAAAGAATTCGCTTTCCGCACTCCAGCAAGCAGCAAGCCTTCTTCCTCCTCAACTCCAGGCCGCCACTACATTCAACTTCTCGCAGCGCGATTTCGGCGAATCCGTCGTGCAGACGAGCGATGGCGGCTATGTGTTCGCAGGCTCTACCACAGTTAACGGAAACGAGGATATCCTATTTGCCAAGACGGACGCTTCCCTGACGCTTCAGTGGGCATATACGCTGGGCGGAACCGCGGTAGAAACGGGCGTCGAGGTTCGGCAGACGAGCGACGGCGGGTATGTCATCGCCGGGACAAGCAATGCAAGCGGTTCTAAAGACATCTATTTGGCCAAGACAGATGCCAATGGAGCGATACAATGGGCCAAAGTATATGGCGGCCCAGGCCAAGAAGAGGCTGAAGCGATGGAAATCGGGCATGACGGCGGCTACATCATTGTCGGCGCCAAGAGTGGCAGCCTGAATACGAACGACGCTTACATGCTTAAAGTGGATGCCAGCGGCAATGTTCAATGGAGCCGGACATATGGTCAGGATAATCTGGAGGATCGCTTTTACGGCGTAGGCACAACGCCGGACGGCGGCTATGTGGCAGTCGGATATAAAACCATCTTGCAAACCATTCCAGGCGGGACGGAACAAGCGATGTATGGGCTGATGGCCAAAGTAAACGGCTCAGGAGGAGCGGTATTCGAGTCCACCCTTGACAAGAATGCCTATCTAAACGGGGTTGCCGCAAGCAGCAGCGGCTATGTGGCTGCAGGGACCATCAACAACTACGGTACACCGAACAGTTCTCAGGGGTATAACATATTTGTAACCAAGGTCGGTACTTCGGGGGCCAAGTTGTGGACGAACCAGTTCCATTCGACGGGTGGCGATTTTGCCAATGATGTCAAATTGGCCAAGGACGGCAATTACGTAGTGACCGGGCTAACGTCCCCGCAAGTGGGGAAAGAAGATCTGGTGCTGATGAAAATCAACAACTCGGGAAATGCGTTATGGTCGAATACCTATGATTTTGGCAATACAGGCGAAATCGGCAAGCGTGTGGCAACGACCAATGACGGCGGTTATATAGTTACGGGCTCGTACCAGGCGAATAGCTCCAACGGCAATTATGACGTCCTTTTAGTGAAATTTACAAGCGATTGAGCAGCAGCGGCAAATAAGCTTTGGAGAAAAGGGGCTGGCCCGAAAGGGTTCAGCCCCTTAGTCTGAGGAAAAGCCTGCACAATCGCAGGCTTTGCCAGGAAAAAACGGGGCTCAGCCCCTTCATCCGGCGAAAAAGCCTGCACTTTTCAGGCTGTTGAGAAACCCCCTTTTTTCCTGGATGCTCAAAAAAAGCACCAAAAGCATGAGCCAAATCCCCCTCTCAGATCGTTTTAAATCAATTTTTTCTCTTCAAGATGAGTGCCCCCACATAAAAATTGATCTGAGAGGAAACCCGTTAGACTTTCTCAACAGCCTGACTTTTGCAGGCTTTTTCCGACCGGCGAGCTGCCGGGCCGCTTCGCAAACGGCTGTGCCGGCGGGGCGGCCGGTGCCATGCGGCTCCGCTACGCGCAGACGGGGCTGGGCAGCGCTCGTGCGAAAAACCTGCAAAAATACATCTTTTTGCCCGTTGAAACGCCCGCAGCGAAAAATTCCTGCAAATGTGCAGGCTTTGCCACGAAAAAGCGGGGCTCAGCCCCGTTTCAGAGGAAAAGCCTGCACAATCGCAGGCTTTTCCTCAAAACAGCCCGCATCCGGCTAAAAGCCTGCACAATCGCAGGCTTTTCCTCAAAACGGCCCGCATCCGGCGAAAAAGCCTGCACTTTTGCAGGCTTTGCCGACCGGCGAGCTGCCGGGCCGCTTCGCAAACGGCTGCGCCGGCCGCCGAGCCGCATCCCGGCCGGGCCCCAAACCAAAAAAACCGCCGTTACAGGCGGCGGTTGCGGCATTGTTTTCACGCGTTGCGGTGAAATTCCCGATATTGGCTGGGCGTAGCGCCCTGCTGCTTTTTGAAGATCCGGTTAAAGTAGCTCGGCTGATACCCGGATTTTTCGGCGATGTCGTTGATTTTCATATCCGTGTCCCGCAAAAGCTCCTTCGCTTTTTCAATGCGCAGTTCAGTCAAGTAGTCGATGAAGTTTTTGCCGGTAACCTGCTTGAACGCTTTGCTTAAAGCGACCGTGTTCGTTCCGGCGTAATCGGCGCAGCTGTCCAGCGATATATCTTTCATGAAATTGTTTTGCAAATAAATCATCGCCGTTTCTACCGTCTTTTTCACCTGGGCGTCGGAACGCGATTCCAGTTCTATGATATACGGGCTGACAACTTTGTCACTGAACCACGCGCGCATCTTTTGCGGATCCCCGGTTTGCATCAGCTGTTCGTACAAATTGGACGAGTTGAAAATACGGTTTGGATTCAAACCCGCGAGCCGAACAGCGTGTAAAATGCTGCCAAGCAACTGGAGCGCTCCTTGGCGGATATCAATCGTTTTGGCGC
Source organism: Paenibacillus sp. sgz302191 (assembly GCF_057749925.1). NCBI lineage: Bacteria > Bacillati > Bacillota > Bacilli > Caryophanales > Paenibacillaceae > Paenibacillus > Paenibacillus sp. sgz302191. The sequence continues at coordinate 163,042 of NZ_JBYLHY010000011.1, read as the reverse complement.
CGCGTTCGGTCAGCTCCTCCAGGAACGCCCGGATCAACTGGTTCGCTTCTGCGGCTTGACCTGTCCGAAGCGCATGAATAATTTCTCTTTCGAGCGCAAACGGATAATGAATCTCGTCCGGCTTCTGGTCGTTATCGTCCGGCGATTCCAGATCGATCAGCAGATTCCGGTTCTCAAAACGGCGGCTGCCGGAAGCCTGCATCGCTTCCTCGAACCGGGAAGGCACATGAACGATCGATAATGCCGGGCTTCCAAGCGCGATCGACACGTACATTTGGAGCACATGATGAATCGCCTGCATCAGCTCCTGGCCGAACGTTCTGACCGTTTCCCGCTGCTCCGCTTCTTCCGGAACGAAAATAATAAGACCGACGGATAAATCGTGAAAGTTGATGACTTCCGCTTGCTCGAAACGGTTCGAGGCAAGCTCCATCGTAATGTTGGCGGCAGCGAAGGTGATCAGCCCTTCATCCCCCGGCGAAAAGCGCCCTTCCAAATTTTTGAAACCGCTCAAATGGATGTACAATACGGCATATTGCCGGCGGTCTACCGTCCAGCCGAAATTACGCATTCTTTCCAAAAGCGCCTGTTCGGAATACGAATAAAGGTACCCTTGAACGAGCTGCAGCAGGAAGCCTTCCTTAAGATGCGGAAGCTGCTGCTCCAGCTTCGTTTGCAGCGTCCTGCTTTCCCGGGTCAAATGCAGCCATTCTTTCTCAATGAGCTTGAAATCGTCATTGTGTTCTTTTCCCAGCACGGACGGAGCCGTCGTCCCCGTCAGCAGGCTGACTAGCTGCGCGATCGGAGAATAGATCCGTTTCGAAGCGAGCCAGGATAACACGGATGCCAGCAGCAGCATCGCGACGCTTAAAGTCAAAATGAGCTGGGATATGAAGACGACCGGTTTTGTAATGGCGCTGATCGGCGAGGCGGAGACGTACGTCCATTCGGTGTTGATGCGCGACATCGTGCCGAAAGAGACGGTATACGTCGTGTGGTTCCAGTCGAACAGGAAGGAGCCGGATTTCGCCTTGCCGGCGACAATTTGCTGTCTCAGCGCTTCATCAAGCTGCGCCGACGGCTCTTTTCCCGCAATGGAAAACATTTGCTCGCCATTTTCTTGCAGCAGAAACGTGCTTCCCTCGTCATAAGGGGTCAACGTCTGGAGCATGGCGGCGATCATCGAGCTATCGAGGCGGGCCAGCATGATCCCGTACGGACTCGGCGCAGTTTCGGGAATTTTGATCGCCAGCGTAAATAAATCTTCATTCGCCGACTCCGATTGCGGCTGCCGCAACCAGAACACTTTGTCGCTATTCGCAAGCAGCTGCCTGTACTTGGCAATCTGCGCAGCATCCGTCAACGCCTCGTATTCCGGATTAAACCGCACGGGAGATGGGCCTTCCAAGTAAAGCTCCGTTTGTTTGGCCAGCGTGTTGGAGCCATGCATAATCGACAGCGCTTTCGTAATATCGCGGGCAATTTCAAAATCGCGCGACAAGCTTATATTGGACAGCGAGTAATTGAAATTGGGGTCGAAGGCCCAATGTACGACCGAAGTTTCCACATGGGCGAACTGCTCGCTGATGTTGGCGGCTCTTTGCTGAATCTGTTTATTGTGCATCTGAAGCAGTTCGTTATCAAGGCGGTCACCTGCCAGCCAATAAATCAGGCCACCGATAATAAGTCCGGGAATACTGGAAATGATCAAAATCAAAATCCAATTATTTCGGAAGCGCTTACTTTTAAGCACGATTGTCCCCCCTGATCTATTTATTATTATATATTTTTCGATATTCACATCATACCACACAGCGCAAAATGTTGTGTATAAGATTCGAATGCGGCCGATTCCGGCAAATACAAATAAACCTGCCTTGACAGGCAGGTTCTTGTTTTTTTCTCAATTAGCTTTGAATGGAATCGAGCACGTTGTCGGTAAAATATAAATACTGAGCGCCGAAACTTGTGCCATAACGGTAAACCCATTGTTCCATTTTTCCGTATACATTGACGTTGTCCGGTTTTCCCCAGGACATAAGAACTTGCTCCTGCGTCATGCCGATGCGCACCTTTTTCCGCCTGATCACGTCTTTTATATCGCTGGACCAGTCAAATTTGGCCAAAGGGTCTTCGATGTAAAAGCCCGAGGTTAGGGCGTCTAGTGAAGAAAAACTAAATTTGATCGTTTTACTTCCGTTGCTTAAAGTTGCGGTTAATCCGCTGTAGCTGATAAGAGATAATTTTTCATATTGATTGAATTTCTCTTCGCCGGGATAGGACAGGGTGCTGCTGCTCCATAGCGAGTCGGCGTATTTCTTCCATAAGTTCTCTGCGGCAATTTCAGTCTGCAATTTCTCGGCTGCCGTGTTGATTTTACCGTCAACTCCCCAAGATGCATTCTTGGTAAGGTCTCCGGCTGTAAGATCGATCCGATGACCTTTTCCCCATGCAACTTGGATGTCCAAATACTCGGACAAAAATGAAACCGGCACATAAAGCACGGACTCCTCTGAAATAATCGGATAGTCCATGCGGCCTTCATGCAACTCCATACCGCTTCCAAAATAGGTTATCAGGTTGCTGTTGGAGCCTATCAACACAATCCGGTTCGGGTGATTGATTCGCAGAACGTCGCCAATTGGTTTGGCGGACATTTTCAAGTTGCCGAGAAGCGCCCACAGCGGTATATAAATGACATCGTTGCGAACGATCGGGGGATAGTCGGATTTTAGATAGTTTCCATTGACATAGATTTTATATTCGTCCGAAAGCAAATTTACTGGCTTTCCTTGGTTCCAAGGCCCCTCATACCATACATCGTTGTAGATGGACGTGCCTTTTACGGCAGTGCCCTGCCCCTGTGGAAGTCCATTCACCAGATCACCTGAATAAACAAAATGATTGCCTTCCCATTCGAAATAAGGATACCCCATAATGTTCAGCGTCTTATCGGCGGTTTGAACGGTCGCGTACTGCTTTTCCCCGTTCCAATCCACTTTAGCGCCAAATGCCTCGCTGATTAAACGCAAGGGCACAAAAGTTCGATCATCCTCTATTCGCGGCGAAACTTCCAAGGTTTTTGTTTGGCCGTTGACTTGGACAACAGGATCGTTGATTTTCATAAACACGGAAGACCCTGCTCTGTTCAGAGTAATGGACTGCTGCTCTCCGTTCCAAGTCAACTTGGCATTCAAAGCATCCGTAATATCGCGAAGGGGAACCAGCATACTGCCGTTAATTAAAATCCCGATGTCCATGTTTTGTTCCGTCTTTTTGGTCTGCTCATCGGCAAAAACCGGCAATGACGACGCGAGCATCAGCGTAATCGACATTGTCATCATGATAATGCGCTGAAAAAATGTTTTCATTCACAAAACCTTCCTTCATCTAAAGTAAATATATGTCCAAAACTTTCAAAGATCATTTTGAAAGTGTCAAGCGCATGTGCTCCTTTAGAATTAATAAGCCTCTGCTTAAAACTATGAAGTGGGTAAATTTTACTATGTTTTAAACATTATAACGCAAAATATCTGCTGAAACAGCAAAAATTGTGCCGATATGTGGAAAAAAAGCTGATTTTTTAGGGGATTTGTGCGATTAATCAGACAAACTTCTTCAGCAATTTGATAGCGGGAAAGAATTTTATGATCTTTAACATACATACTATAGTATGGTAAGTTGAAACTACATAACATGATTTAACCGAACCGTTTCATTAAGAGCCGAAAGGAAAGCAAAATGAAAAGCATACTTTTGAAGTATTTAACCAGATTTACAACCCTGAACGAAGAAGAACAACAGATGATCGTTGATGAGATACGAGTCCAAGAATACAAAAAAGGGACAATGCTCCTTAGACAAGGAGATGTCCCCACTCAATGTTATTTTGTATTGAAAGGATGTGTAAGGCAGTACTCGATAGATGAAACGGGAAAAGAGGTCACATCCAATTTTTACACAGAAGAGCAAGCGGTGTCGATTTTCAATCATCATAAACAAGATAAGTCATCCCCGTATTCATTAACTTGTCTGGAAGACTGTGTAATGGTTGTTGGCGATCTTGATGCCGAAAATGCTATGTTTAACAAATACTCGCAATTGGAAACGATGACACGCAAGATGGTAGAGGAAAACCTGGGTGAGGTACAAAATGAATTGGCTTCATTTATCGCATCTACACCTGAAGAACGTTACAAAGCGTTATTGCGAAAAAGGCCTCATCTAGTCGATCGCGTACCCCAACATCAATTGGCGAGTTATCTCGGTATTACCCCGGAATCATTAAGCAGGATCAAGAAGCGAATTCATACAAGCGATTTTTAGGGGAATTATTATGCGCTTTTGGGAAGTTTTCCTCCTCTGAACAGCAGCCATATCCCAAAGCCCAGTTCTCCTGCAATCATTGGCACGCTAAATACAAGATTAAGGGTTGAAATTAACCCATCATATTGTGCTAGAAACGTTTTGCTTAGGTGAACGACAATATAACCTATTGAAGCAAGAACTAATAAAATGCCGATCACTTTAGGAATGATGCCTGATTTGAAAGCCAGATAGCCCACAATCATTAAATGCCAGCCGAAAACGATCAAACCAATCGACCAAATAGATTCAAATGCATCGAGAAATAGCATCATAAGCGCTTGAAGTTGTTCGATATTAAATGAGGACAAATAGGTTATATGTCTTGAGAGAAGCAGCACAAATATCAAGTTCAGTATGGCCATTCCCAATATAGCCGCATAAATAAGACGGAGCCATGCTCCGAGCAATGAAAGACTTTTATTAAATGGCTGTAGAAACACATGGAAAGCCCAGGCGACCACAATGTCAGCAATCATAATGATGACCCAACCCAGAATTTCTGCTTTGAAAAGGTTATTGGATGACACGATGCTGTTAAATGTAGCCGCCGGATTGCCTTGTACCACAAGGCTTCCATGAACAAACCCATAGGAAAAAAAAGAGGCAAGTGCCATGATGACAAGTGAAATGCCGGCAGTTAAAGCGGATTTCCACTGATACGATAGTTCTTTGACCGAGTTAGTCATAAAATAACCCCCTATATAGAATTGTCGATTTTCATTATATGAGGAGGTTTACGACTGGTCATTAACTTAAGTCAAGAAAGCAATTATAATGATCCGGTAAAAATTCGCTGGAAAAAGAGATTAAAGAACCGCAGCATTGATGCCCGGCTAAGCCGGTGGTTATGACTCCGTCAATGCCGGAGGACGGCGATTTGCCGGGCACCGGGTGCAGCGGCCGGCTTCTTGGGCGATTTACCAGTACTTCGCCGGAATCGCCAAAGTCTTCATTACGGAGGCGACCGCATGCCTGATCAGAGCGGGCGCCTCGCGCATCGCTTCTTCAAGCGGCATCGGATTTTGCACCGCGCCGATAATGACGTCCAGTCCGAGATCGTAGAGCGGCTTGACGTCCCCAGTGACGCCCCCGGATACGCAGATGACCGGCTTATTGTATTTTTTGGCCGCTTTCGCCACTCCGGCAGCCGTTTTACCGTACGCGGTCTGCCCGTCGGTGCGTCCTTCGCCCGTGATGACAAGATCGGCCCGCTCCACCCATTTCTCAAACCCGATCGCTTCCAGCACGATGTCGATTCCGCGGGCCATTCTCGCGGACAGGAACGCCATCAAACCGGCGCCCATGCCACCCGCTGCGCCCGCGCCCGGCACATCCGCGACGTCTTTGCCGAGCTGTTCCAGAATCAAGGAGCCCAGATGCGATAAGCCCTGATCCAGCGTTCGAACCATCTCCGGGGTCGCCCCCTTCTGCGGCCCGAAGACGGCCGAAGCCCCCTGCGGGCCGCACAACGGATTGGTCACATCGCTGGCGACAATGAATTCGCAGTCCCGAGTGCGCGGATCGATGCCGGAAACGTTGATGCGCTGGATGCCGCTCAACTCACCGCCGCCGGGCGAAATCTCGCGATCTTGGGCGTCGAGGAAGCGGACGCCGAGAGCTTGAGCCATGCCGGCGCCCCCGTCATTCGTCGCGCTGCCGCCGATGGCGATAATCATTTTGCGGCACTGCTTGTCGAGTGCGGCTTGGATCAGCTGTCCGGTGCCGTACGTCGTCGCGGCCAGCGGGTTCAAGCGGTGCTTGGGCACAAGCGTCAGCCCCGATGCCGACGCCATTTCGATGACAGCCGTCTGCCCGTCGCCCAAAATGCCGAACTCCGCCATCACCGGGTCTCCCAGCGGTCCGGCCACTTCCGTTTGGTGCAGGGAACCGCCCGACGCGTTGACGAGAGCGCGCACCGTTCCTTCCCCGCCGTCGGCGATCGGGACGGTGAACACCTCGGCGTCAGGCATCGCCCCCAAGATGCCTTCCTTCATACAGGCAGCGACTTCGATAGCGCTCAAACAACCTTTATAAGAATCTGGCGCAACCACAATTTTCATGAAATCACTCCAAACAACGATATATATCCGCTTTTCCGTGAATCCGAACCAGACTGACCAATGAAAACGCCATCATAATGGGCCGTTACTTGTCTTTTAATCCCAATCTCAAATACTGCTCTTCAGGCGATTGCACGTCTTCCATAGCTTTTATCAGATGCTCCGAATACCGCTTTTTAAGCTCCTCATCCTGTATGGGGTCCAATTGTTCATAATCCGATTCAATATGAAACAACAAAGATTCCTGCCCATGCCGGGCCATCTGAAATGGCACTCCTTCCTCGCTGAACGGAATGCGGTAAACCGGATAATCCGTATAGGGCAAAAAGGTGCCGGTCCGAATGCTTGCGGGATTGTGCGAGCCCAGAAATTTCCGAAAAGCGGTCGGCATGGCGGTATACGTGTAACAAGGGTGGTTATCGCTTCGAACCGGCGCGCGCATATAGGTGTATGCTCCATCCGTAATATTTACGGTCATGCCAAACATTCCATACAAGGCAAAGTCGCGAATTCGCCGCTCCGTCCCCCGAATAAGCCCGAGCAGGGAATGCCCTCTGACTGTAGACGGGATCTCCACGCCGAAATAATCGAGCAAGGTCGGCATCAAATCGATATTTTGCGTAAGAGCCGAAATGCGGGTCTCCTTCGCAGCGCCACCGGGCAGATGAATCATCAAGGGAAGGTGGGCGATTTCGTTGTACACATGCATAATATTTTTTCCGGTCCAATTGTGCTCGCCGAGCAAAAAGCCGTGATCTGTCGTTAGGATGACCAGCGTATCGTCCCATAAGCTTTTCCGGTCCATCACATCCAGCAGCTTGCCGAGCCAATGGTCGATCATCGTCAAGTTAGCGGCATACCGCTTGCGCAAATGTTCCATAGCTTCGGGCGGCTCCTCCGCCTGCGCATACTTCGGCCAGTCGAACCGCGGCCCGTCATAGTCATCGGCATACATGTCCAAATAATGCTGCGGACAATCGAACGGCTCGTGCGGGTCGAAGGCCTCCACCATCAAAAAGAACCGGTCCTCATCGCCGTTGTCCTCAAGCCAGTCACAGGCGGCTTGCACTGTCCGCGGTCCGGGAAAGTCTTCTTCCCGCTTGAAGGCGGCGCGATTTTTTTCATACTGCGCATCCCATCTGCCGTAATACTCCGCAGGCGGCCGAGGAGACTTTATTCGGGAAATCCACGGGTCGGCTTCCTGACCGCGATGGAAATCCCAACTGTCGAAAGCCTGGCAGTAGTTTTCCCCTCCGGTTTTAAAATAGTGATAGTGATCCGTTACCATGTGCGAGAATACGCCCTTGCTCCGCAGCGTTTCCGGCAATGTTACGTCAAACGGTTCGATTCCTCCCCAGCCTTTTTCCAAAAAAGCGAGCCTGCCCGTCATCATGTCTCTGCGTGCCGGCATGCAGGGCAGCGATCCGGACCAGTGATTGTCGAATACTGCGCACTTCTCCGACAGCCTGGCGATGTTCGGAGTCTTGACCCAACGTTGCCGGTTATAGATGTCCAGCATATGGCGATTCAAAGTATCGAGCAAAATAACGATTGCTTTCATAGCAGTGATTTCCCCCTTCTCTTGCTTTCTTGCGGAAACTCGCCGGGATGCCTGCGCTGCATCAATCGTCCCTTAAGCGTCGGCCGCACAGCGGAACCCCATATTGCCTGTCGAGCTGTCCGGCGTATTTTGGCTGCGGGCAGCCAACCGGTAGCGGTTGCAATACGATTTATGGCACAAATAGGAGCCTCCCCGCATCACCCGGCTTTGTCCCCGGGAAGGACCGGCCGGATTGACCCGTGGCCCGTTCAAATGGTAGGCAGGACTGAACCAATCGGAACACCATTCCCATACGTTTCCGGATACTTGATACAACCCGAAGCCGTTAGGCTCATAGGTGCGAACCGGCGCGGTTCCTGCATATCCGTCGCTTGCATTGTTTTTCACGGGAAATTTGCCCTGCCAAATATTGCACATATGTTTGCCGTTCGGTTTGAGCTCATCGCCCCAAGGGTATCGTTTTTGAACCAGCCCGCCCCTGGCGGCATACTCCCACTCCGCTTCCGTCGGCAAGCGTTTGCCCGCCCACCGGCAGTAAGCCTGGGCGTCGTTCCAGGAAACGTGAGTGACCGGGTGGTCCATCCGTTCTTCGATGCCCGAATCCGGCCCTTCCGGGCGGAACCAGTAAGCGCCGTCAACCGGCAGCCACCAGGGCGTTTGCGGAACGGAATTGACGACCTTCTTCGCCGTTTCTTCGGAAACAAATAGATGAAAAACAAACGACCAGCCGAACTTTTCGGCCTCCGTCACATACCCCGTAGCATCCGTAAAGCGCTTAAATTCCTGATTGGTCACGGTGCAAGGATCGATATAAAAGGGCCCCACCGTCACTGCGCGGACCGGTCCTTCGCCATCGGACGGAAATCCTTCCCGGTCATCGGTCCCCATCAAAAACTCCCCGCCCGGCAAATAAATCATATCCTGTTTGGCCGGAAGCGATGCGTCGGCAGCTCCGGCAGTCCGATTGTCTTCCGCAGCTTTGGAGCTGCCGAACGGGACGAACGAAATGGCGGCCTCGCTTCTGGAAGCGGAGCAGCAGGATGGCTTATTGATTGAATCCGTCATAAGAAACCTCTCACTTTCCTAAAGGTCATTGAAAGAATGCGATTCCCAGCAGCCCGGACAGTAAAATAACCGCAATCGGGTGCATTTTATATTTCATGACTCCTATAATAACACCGCCCGCAATCAGAACGCCAAAAAAAGTTTTCCATGTTACGAGACCCGAATTCAGCCCGGAAAAGCCAAAATGAATGGCGGCAAAAACAATCAAGCCCGTAATGATCGGACGCAAGCCGTAAAATGAAGACCTGACCCATTTGTTGCGATGAATTTTATAAAAAAAGGCGGTGATGAGAATCATCAAAATAAGGGAAGGAAGCACGATTCCTGCCGTAGAAATGATCGCGCCCGCTATGCCGGCCGTTTTGTAGCCGATCAGCGTTGCTGTGTTCGTTGCGATAGGGCCCGGCGCCATTCCGGCTAATGCCACGGCATCGGCAAACTCCTTTTCGCTCAGCCAATGGTGTGACGAAACTTCCAGTTGAATGACCGGAATCATCGCATAGCCGCCGCCGAACGACATAAAACCGATTTTAAAAAAAGTTATAAACAAACTCCATAGCATACAGACATCCGCTCCTTATATCCCTTCGGCGATAAAATAATCGGCATATGTAAATCTTGACGGGGAATCGAACGGTTCTTCTTTTTGCAGTCTTACCTCTAGCCCCAATTTTTCCTTCGTTTTAACAAAAATGATGCCGATGAATATACCGAATCCGATCACGAATAAGGGATGAATCGAAGTCGTCAGAAACAGCACGACAGTGCAGATCATGGCGGCAAACGTCGTTTTGTCGAACACGGCGGATTTTCCCAATTTAAAAGCGGCGACGACGATTAAGCCGACAATGGCGAAATGGATTCCTTCCAAAGCCGCCGCAATTTTGGGGTTATGCTCGATCTGCGCATAAACGAGGCTAAGCGCGAACGCGATAAGAAAAGTAGGCAGGGTTATGCCCGTTACCGCCGCTATCGCCCCCGGAATTCCGGCAAGCCTGTAGCCGATAAAAGCCGAAGCGTTGACGCCGATGCCTCCCGGAGCGGAACCCGCGATTGACAGCACGTCGGACATCTCGCTCTCGGAAACCCACTGCCGTTTGCCCACCACTTCCCTCTCGATAACCGGAATCATCGCATAACCCCCGCCGAATGTGGCAGGCCCAATTTTGAGAAAAGTCCAGAAAATGTGCCCAAGCTGTTTGATCAGAGCCGCATTCATCATGAATGTCCTCCTAGTCTTTTATTCTCTCCTTTCTCATTATAGCTTACTTTATTCCATTTTGGAATTATCTTTTTCGGAGACTCTATTAAAACCGCAAATAGAGAGATGAAATAAGTGCAATTCAGCTCCTATCAATTCATTCAATCCCCATAACATTTATATGTTTTTGTCATTTTGGAATATAGTCTTTAATTTTCCCCTATCGAACAAAAAGCCGCGAAGAAACGGTCCTTAATACCCCCCGCTTCTCCCCGGCTCTAAAATTCGCACATCGTTCCGTCAAAAGCTTTAGCTGCTCGCGCTGCTGTAATGCCTCAAGCAAAATTTCCATACCGTCCGCGTCAATATGAAAACCAAAAACGGAACGAGTACGGCCCAGACTGCGCCGCCGGCGTCCATTTTTTGCAGCGCGGCCATGGCCGGAAAATTCGTAATCACGAAAATCGGGAGCACAAAAGTGCCGATCCGCTGAATCCATTTGCTGTAAATACCCATCGGCATATTGTTGAAGTCCCACAGCTTATCGGAAATTTCGATCACCGATTGCGTTTTGATAATAAAAAAAGCGAGCAGCTGCGGCAGCAAAAACAACGCGTACATCAAAATCGTCCCGCATGCGATAAACAGCGCATACTTGGCGATGATCGCCGCGCTCGCGTCCAATTCAAGCCGGCGCCAGGCGACGACGACCATCGTAATGCCCGCCGCAAAGTTCGGAATCGGGAACGAGAAATTAATCCGCCGCAGCGTCGCCATGAACTGCAAGGAAACGGGCTTGGTCAAATACATGTCCAGCGTGCCGCTTCGCACATGCTCCGATAACTGGTAAAAATTTTCCATGAAAAACATGACATAAATGCCCGTCATAATCATATAGGTTCCAATAAACAGCATCACCTGATCGGGCGATAAACCGTTGATGTTAACCCCGACCTGATAGACCAGGAGCACATAAAGCAGCTTCGCAAGCGTAAAAGCGCATTCCTGAGCGATGCCGATGACGAAATTGAGGCGGTATTCCATTTGGGCGATCAGGCAATTTTTAATAAATAGCCCGTAGATCTGCAAGTATTTGCCGGCTTCGCGAATGAACGTCATGATCGCTAACCTCCGATCGCCACATATTTTTTTAAGCCGAAGCGCCAAATGCCGTTAGCCAGAAGCGTCGCAGCGACCGCCCAGGCCGCCTGCACCGCGAGACCCGCCGCGATTTCGGCCGTCCCCAGCTTTCCGTTCCAAATGTTGATCGGAAAATAGATCGTATACTGAAACGGCAGCCATGCAAAGATGCGGCCCGCGGTTGCGCCGAACACATCCAGCGGAAACACGCCGCCGCTCAAAATATTCGACATCAGCTGGAAGCCGATAAACACGGCCCAAACCTCAGTCATCCAAAAGGCAAGAAGGCTGAGCAAATAAAAAATCATGCCGTTGAGCACAACCGCCATCAATATGGACGGCACGAACAGCGCGAGCTTGCCTCCGCTAAACGGCAAATTCCCGAACATGGCAAAGCCGAGCAGCAAAACGGCGACAATGAGGGCGAAAGCGGCAAGCTGAACCGTTTTGCTGCCGTAAAAGCAAAAAATGCGGTACCAGAAGTAGCTGATCGGCTGAACGATGAATTTGTTCAGTCCGCCGCTTTTGATATCGTTCGCGATTTCGTATTCGAACCCCGCCGATACGAACTTACCGACCGCTACAGCCATAATCGTATAGCCGATCATCTGGTCATACGTATAACCGTACACCGTCCCGGACGAAGAACTGGTGAAAATCGCGTTCCACATGAACAGTTGGATCATGAGCGGAAAGACGCCGCTGACAAGACTGAGCCAAAAATCGGTGCGGTATTCCATCGCGTTTTGAACGCCGAGAGCAAAGCTTTTAGCGTACTTGCCCGCTGATTTCAAGGCTATCACGATCCTTCTTGTAAATTTCGGCCAGCCCGTCTTCGATCGATAAATCCTCGATCGTGAAATCGACGACAGGCAGCAGATCCAATATCGTTTTCGTTATCGTCCTCATCTCGTCCTTGGCTACCTCCAGAACGACATGGTAATCTTCCGCCTCGATCACCTCGCCGTAACGGCTCAGCGAATGCGCGTAGACCGGTTCCGCGAATTGCAGGCGAATCCGCTTGCGTTCCCCGATCAGCCGGTTTATTTTACCCAGCTCCCCGTCGTACGCGATAGCGCCGTGATTAATAATAATCGACCGTTTGCACAAATCCTCGATATCGTTCATGTAGTGGCTCGTCAGCAAAATCGTCGTCTTCGTTTGCTGGCTGTAATATTTGATGAAAGCGCGAATATTTTTTTGCGAAATCAAATCGAGGCCGATGGTCGGCTCATCGAGAAACATGATTCTGGGCCGGTGAATGAGCGATGCGATCAGCTCGATCTTCATCCTTTCGCCGAGCGACAGCCGGCGCACCTGGACGTTCAGCAAATCCTTCACGTCAAGCAGTTCCGACAGCTCATCGAGCGAGCTTTGAAACGTTTTGTCGCTCAGTTCATAAATCTTTTTATTCAGCAGCAGCGATTCGCTGGCCGGCAAATCCCACCACAGCTGGCTTTTTTGGCCCATGACGATCGAAAACTGCATTTTATACGCTTTTTTCCGCTCCCATGGCGTATATCCCAGCACCGACGCCGTTCCTGAAGTCGGGTGAAGGATGCCGGAGAGCATTTTGAGCGTCGTCGTTTTGCCCGCTCCGTTCGGTCCGAGGAGGCCGACGACCTCCCCTTCCCCGACTTCAAATGAAATGCCGCGGACCGACTTGCGGATCAGCTTTTTGCGGGACAATAAATTTTTCAACGAATGGCGCAAGCCCGTCTCTTTTTCATAATATGTATATTCCTTGGACAACTCGTTCACGAGGATGGCCGGCATAGTTATCTATCACTCCTTCGGTCGAATGCTGCCGGCATAGCCATCAGACAAATGAGCAGCTAATAGTTGGATAGTCGGATACTGTTGAAAAACGTTCATATCGGCCATGATGCCGATTTCGTTCATTTTAGCTTCCATATGGACTGCAACGATGGAATGGCCGCCAAGCTCATAAAAATCGTCCGTTACAGAAATTTGCTCCAGGCTGAACACTTCTTTCCAAATGCCGGTTAGCAGACGCTCCAGCTCTTCGCGGCTCCCCGCATGGATCGCCGCATGGGTTGCCGCCTCTTTGCTCTGTGCGGGGCGGGCTGAATCGGAATAGCTCTCCGGTATGTCCATCCAGCACGAAAACGCGCGGAACGGGTACGTCGGAAACGGCGTCCGCCGCCTCGTTTCCCCTTCATAGAAGCGGCTCCACGGTATCGCGGAGCCGCTGGCAAAGGCGGCGGCGAGCTGCCGGAGCACTTGCAGCGCCGTTCGGCCCGAGCGCGTCCATTCCTCGGTCAGCGCGCGGACATGTGACGGAGGGACGGGCTCCCTCCAGCCGTTTGCGCCGTCGCCGTACGCATAGTCGGCCGCGCCGGTTTCCAGCGGCTTCGCGCCGTCGGCAATGCCGTCCATGATCCGGATCATCTCCGCTCTGCCGCCCGCGGCGAGCGCGAAGCGGTACTCGTAAGCGTCTCTTCCCGCATTAGCCGCAAAGCAAAGATCGGCAAGCGGTATGTCCGGCCGGGAAACGAGCCAATTCCGGACTTGCCGGATATAGTCCGTCAGCGCCTGCCGCTCGCGCGCGGATAACACCATAAGCGCCGGTGCGTCCGAGGCCGTCTCCGCAGCCGAATCCGGCGCGGCCGGCGCCTCTTCCAGCACCACGTGGCAGTTCGTTCCGCTAAAGCCGAACGAGCTGACGCCGCAGCGCCGCGGCGATCCGTCCGCCTCCCAGTTGCGCAGCCGGTCATTGACGAACAGCGGCGAATCTTCGAACCGGATGTTGCGGTTCGGACGCGTGAAATATAACGACGGCGGGAGTTTTTTATTCGTCAGGCACAAGGCGGCCTTCACCAGGCTGACGATGCCCGACGCGCCGTCCAGGTGGCCGATGCTGCTTTTGACCGAGCCGATCCCGCAAAACTGCTTGCGGCTCGTATACCTGCGAAACGCCCGTGTAATGCCGTCGATTTCGATCGGATCGCCCAGCTTCGTTCCGGTGCCGTGCGCCTCGATATACGAAATCGTTTCCGGCTTGACGCCCGCCCGCTCCCAGGCGTCGACGAGCAGCTTCTCCTGCGCGAGCGCGTTCGGCGCGGTCAGCCCGATCGAGCTGCCGTCATGATTGAGCGCGCTGCCTTTAATGACCGCATAGACATGGTCGCGGTCCCGCACCGCCTGCGCTAAAGGCTTGAGCAGCACGGCGGCCGCCCCCTCGCCCCATAACGTGCCGTCCGCCCGGTCGTCGAACGTCCGGGTTTCGTCCCCGCTCGTTTCGATGCCGATTCTGAAGTCTTTGTCGACAGGCAAAATGTTCAATTTGATGCCCCCGGCCAGCGCCTGATCGCACTCTCCGTTAAGCAGGCTTTGGCAAGCGGTATGCACGGCGACCAGCGACGAAGAGCAGGTCGTGTCGATCGCCATGCTCGGACCTTGCAAATCTAGGAGGTGATTCAAACGGCTGGCGATGATCGGCGCGATGTTGCCGGGCAGCGCAACCCCCATTTTGTCGGGATGAAGCCTGGACAATATCGTGCCATACGTCGGCCAGGCGTTGTAGCCGATGAACACGCCGGTCCGGCTGCCTGCCAGCTTTTTGCCGCCGTAGCCCGCATCTTCCAGCGCCGCCCAAGCCGTTTGCAAAAAAATGCGCTGGTTCGGATCGAGCAGATTCGCTTCGCCGGGCGACAATCGAAAGAACGGATAATCGAAATCGTCGATGGAGCTCAAATAACCGGCTTGCGCGTAGCGGACAGCGCCGCCTGTCAGACGGTCGGCCTGCGCTTTGCGGCCTGCGGGAAGCTCGCGAATGCAGCTCGTCCCCTCCGTCAAATGGCGCCAAAAAACGTCGTAATGATCCGCCATCGGCAGGCGGACGGACATGCCGATCACAGCGATCGCATCCTCCTTCCTCCGGGCGGTCCGGTCCGCATCCCGCGCGCGCAGCCGCTTGACGAGTTGGACGCCGACCTGCTTGTCGATTTTCCCGGCGGCAATTTGCTCCAGCACATATTCGAGCGGACTATCCATTTCCTTCACCTGTCCCTTCGTCCGTCAAGTAGGACATCGCCTTCGATACGGTCACTTTCCCGCTGGTCAAACGGTCGATCAGCTCCTCGATTTGTTCTTCGCCGTCTTCGCCATCTCCGCTGTTCACGCCTCCTGCGTTCTCCTGCAAACGCGCATTCCCTGTAGGACGGCGGTTCTCGTCAATCAGGCGGGCAAGCTTGGCAATCGTCGGAAAAGCGAACAGGTCGGACATTTGCACGGTACCCGGAAAATGCCCTTCCACCAGTGACAGCACTTTCATAATCATGATGGAATTGCCGCCGATATCGAAAAATTGATCCTCGACATGGAAGCTGGAATATCCGAGCACCTCCTGCCAAATTTGCGCGATCTGCCGCTCGGTGGGCGTATAGCCCGCATCATGGCCATGCAAAACAATTTGCGGCTTATCGTCCGTCGCAGCAAAAGAATCGCTCGCCGCGCTTTCCCGGCTTTCCTCGCGCCGGTCGTAATAATCGGCAATCCCGATCCTGCCTGTGACGAGAAGAGCGAACCGCTGGCCGCCTCTCGACGGCTTGCCGATGATAGCGCGGCTGAGGCCGGAGCGGAGAAAGCGCTCGAAAGCTTCCATCCCTTCGGCGCTCGAAACCGAATCGAGCACGCCGCCGGACAGATCGGAGCCGGAAAGCACGGCCATTCCCGTTTCGTTCCATGCCGGCCAATTGATGCATTTCGTCCCTCCGAGACGAAGATTCCGCTCCTCGCAAAACGCGTCCAGAAACGCGTTGGACATGCTGTATTCGATCTCGCCGGGCAATCCGACCAAAGCCGAAATGCTGGAGCTGCAGATAAAAAAGTCAAGCGGGTCCTCCTGCGTCAGTTCGTCCAAATGCATCGTCCCGAAAAGCTTCGCCGCAAGCGCCGCGCGGATGACGCCCCGCTGTTTATCGAACAGCGCGCCCTGCTGCGGGGTGACGCCCGCGCAGTGAATGACGCCGCGGATCGGACCGAAGCCGCTGCGGATATCCGCAAGCGCCGCTTGCAGTTCGTCGCGCGAGCCGGCATCCGCATAATGGACCGAGACCGTGGAGCCGGCGCCCCGGATTTCATCCAGCGTCTGCGCGTCGGGCGCCGACAGCCGGCTGATGACGGCGATATGAAGCGGCTTTTGATCAGCCAAAAATTGGGCGATCTCCTGGCCGATGCCGCCTCCGCCTCCGGTAATGACGTAGGTGCCCCCGGCCCGCAGCGGCAGCTCGCCGGACGGAGCGTCTTTGGCGATACGGCACACCCGGACGTATCGCTCTCCTCCGCGCAGCGCGACAATTTGCGGAGAATCCGCCTCCGCCGCGGCTGCGAGTTCGCCGGCTAAGGCGTCGGGCGAAGTGAGCGCGTCCGTATCGACGATCCGAATACGCAAATTCGGCGACTCCAGCGGAAGCGTCGTCCCGAGCGTATGAAGCAGCCGGTTGCCCGGAAGCAAACCGCCCTCCCGCCCGCTGATCGCATAGCTGTGCGCAGTCACAACGACGAGCTCGGGGCCCAGCCCGCGGTGCCCGGCGAGAGCTTTGCACAAGCCGATCAAATGAAACAAGCCTTCATTGACGCTCGCTTCCAGCCGGTTTGCCGCAGGCAGAAGATCGGGCGGTTCCAGCCCATGAACAAAGACGATTTGATCGAGCTCTCCCGGATCAACCGCAGCGAACAAGGCGCCGTAATCGGGCGCGAGCGCAGGCGCGGCAAAATCGAGCCGGAACACGCTTGCGCTTTCCCGGCCGAACTCGCGTCCGGGCAGAACTTCCACTAACGAGTCGGCTCCCGCCCGGATCGCGTCTGCCAGCTTTGCGGCCGCCGCGCCGCCGTCGTGAACGGCCAGACAGCGCTTGCGGACCGGCGTCCGCTCCCGCGCATCCGATGGCGCTTGTTCCCATCCGGGCTCCCAGAACGGAAGCGGAGCGGCAAGCGGGCCATCGATCCAGCACCGCAGCGGCTCGAACGGATAGAGCGGCAAGCGGACGCGCTCGTGCGCGTCTTCCGCGTACAGCTCCCGCCAATCCGCTTCTTCTCCACGCGCGTACGCGGCGCACAACCGGCGCATGACGCCTGCGTCCTCCGGCAGATCCGCGCCTCTAGCGAGGCCCGCGCCGGGAACGATCGTCTGAAAATCGCTCTCCTGCAGCGCGTTCAGCGCATCGGCGATTTCCCGCCGGCTTCGGCCGGCGACCACGAGCCGGCAGGTAAAATGGCTTCTCGCGGCATTCGCCGTAAAGCAGATGTCGCCAAGCTTTTCCGGCCGCGGTTGAGACAGCCAGGACGCCATTTGCCCGGCCCGCTGCCGCAGGACGGCAGGGGACTTGGCCGAGAGCGCGAGCGCATGCGTCTGCAGCGCTGGGGCCGAAAGCGGGCTTGGGACACTTTCCGGCGCTTCCTCCAGCACGATATGGCAGTTCGTGCCGCTAAAGCCGAACGAGCTGACGCCGCACCTGCGCGGCGTGCCGTCTGACGTCCACTCTCTGAGAATGTCGTTGACATACACAGGCGATTCCTGAAAGGCGATGCTCCGGTTCGGCCGCGTAAAATGCAGCGTCGGCGGAAGCCTCCGAAGGTAGAGCGCGTAAACGGCGCGCACGAATCCGGCCAGGCCCGCGGCGCCGATCAGATGGCCGATATTGGGCTTGACCGAGCCGATGGCGCAAAATTGTTTTCTGCCCGTAAACCGGGCAAACGCCTTGCCAATCGCCTCGATTTCGATCGGATCGCCCAGCTTAGTGCCGGTTCCGTGCGCTTCCAGATAGGCGATCGTTTCGGGATCGACTCCCGCGTCCCGCCAAGCCTCGACCAGCACTTCCTCCTGCGCGAGCACGTTCGGAGCGGTCAAGCCGATGGAATGGCCGTCCTGATTGACGGCGCTCCCTTTGATGACCGCGTATACCGGATCGCGATCCTCCAGCGCCTGGCGCAGCGGCTTGAGGACAACCGCGCATACGCCTTCTCCGGTCACGGTGCCGTCGGCTTTATCGTCGAACGTTCTTGTTAGGCCCAACGACGATTCGATGCCGACCTTCCCGGTCAAATCGACAGGCAAAATATCGAGCCGGACGCCTCCCGCCAGCGCCATTTCGCATTCGCCGCGCAAAATCGAGCGCACAGCGGCATGAACGGCGACGAGCGACGAGGAGCAGGACGTGTTCACGATCATGCCGGGACCTTTTAAATCAAAATGGTACGAGACCCGGCCAGGGATCATCGACACCAGGTTGCCGACATGGGCTTCCTTGTAGGCCGCCGGAGCGACCTCCAACACCCGGCTTGTATAACTGTACGCTTCGTGATCGTAGCCGACGAACACGCCGGTCCGGCTGCCCTTCAGGCGCTTGTCGTCGTAACCCGCGTCTTCGAAGGCGTGCCACGCCGTCTGCAGGAACAGGCGCTGATGCGGGTCCATCAGCTCCGCCTCGCGCGGGGACAGGCCGAAAAAGCGGTAATCGAAACGGTCGATGAAGCGGAGATAGCCCTGTTTGATGAACTGCCATTCGCTTTTGTCCATTTGCTTGAATCTCGCATACCTCTCGGCTTCCATCCTGCGGGAATACGGGAGATTGCCGGTCGCTCCGACGCCGCCCGCAAGCTGCTCCCAGAACGTTCTTGCATCGCCCGCCCGCGGAAAATCGAGACCGATTCCGATGACCGCAATTTCATTGCCGGTCTCCGTCCGGGCTTCCGATTCAGGCTTAAGCTTCATGAGATCGATCAATTTTTTGGCCATGTCCGACTCTCCTCCTCCTTTTAAAGTTGTTCCGCCAAAATGTGCAGCAGCTTCCGGAAGCGGTCCGAGAGCGCCTTCGCGGCTTCGCTTGCTTCTGCGGACCTTGCATCTGCGGACGCCTTGTACAGCGCTTGCACACCTTCCGCTTTCGACATGCACAGCGCTGCGGCGAATTCGCCCTTCACGGCGGCCTCCTCCCTGGCGAACATCAGCGCGCCCGAGTCCGGGCCCGCTTGCGAAACGACGCGGACGGAGTCCGTTATATACCGGGCGGTCAGCGCCTCCACCCCCTGCTCCACGCTCTCGATATCCGCCAGCGAAATACGGTGGGCGGTCTTGATGCCCGCTTCGTCCGTCGCGACGAGCTTTACGCTTTGCTCACCGTTCAAGTCCGCGATCATAAAAACGAACGCGACCAGATAGATGCCGTAAGCGTTTACCCCGCAGCGCCGGGCCAACACGTCAAGGGAGCGGCGGGTATCGGCGGGAAGCAGCACCGACACGGTCTTGTATTCATCGGGGTTTAAGCGCCGCGCCAGCTCTCCGGCCAACGTCTCCACCGTCGGATACGCGAATAAATCGGCGATGCTCACTTTGTTCGGATACATATTCTCGATTTTACCGTGAACGCTCATGAGCGAGATCGAGTCGCCGCCGATGTCGAAAAAGTACTGCTTGATGCCGAAGCGATCCATACCCAGCACCTCTGTCCAGATGCGGAATATTTGCTTCTCCAGCTCCGTCGACGGCTCGACGGGCGCTTTGTCCGCGAGCAGGGCAAGCTCCGGCTCCGGGAGCAGCTTGCGGTCGACCTTTCCGTTCGCGGATAGCGGAATGCTATCAAGAAACGTACAGCGGGCCGGAATCATATAGCCGGGCAAATGGGCGCTAAGGTGCTCGTACAGCGATTCCCGGTCCGCTTCCGGCAGAGCCCCGCCGCGAACGATGTAGGCCGCCAGGTACGTCTGGCCTGCTGCGTCCTTTTTGTCGATGACGACCGCATCTTTGACGCCTGGATGCTTCAGCAGGAGGTTTTCGATCTCGCCGAGCTCCACCCGATAACCGCGAATTTTGACCTGATGGTCGCGCCGGCCGAGAAATTCGATATAGCCCTCTCTCCGCATCGCGCCGAAATCGCCCGTGCGGTACAGCGGGCCGAACTCGTGATGAACAATGAACGATTGCTTCGTCTTGTCCTCGTCATGCAAATACCCGGAAGCGAGGCCCACTCCCCCGATGTAAAGCTCTCCCGTAGTGCCGACCGGACATATCCTTCGCTCCTCATCCAGCACATACCAGCGCTGATTGCCGAGCGGAACGCCGTAAGGAATCGATTTCCATTCGCCGGGCACTTCCGCAACCGGGTAGTAAATTGACCAGATCGCCGCCTCCGTCGCGCCGCCCAAGCTGTACAGCGATGCAGTAGGAAATATTCCCCTGACCGATCCGGCAAGCGGCAAAGGTATCCAGTCTCCGCTAAGCATGATGACTCTCAGCTGCGAAAGCGGGCTCCTGTCCGAAGACAGATGATCCAGCATCGCATTCAGCAAAGCCGGAACCGAATTCCAGACGGTGGCGCCGGCCTGAGCGGCGGTGCGCAGCAGGGCGGGCATATCCCGCTGGTTGTCGATGACGATGACGGCCGCTCCGGCCGCCAGCGCCCCGAACCAGTCGTATACCGACAAATCGAAGCAAAAAGAGGAGATGGCCGGTATGCGGTCGTTTTCTCCGATAGCGAACCGTTCGTTAATATCCAGTATCGTATTGGCCGCTGCCCGGTGCGTAATCACGACGCCTTTCGGCGTCCCCGTGCTGCCGGACGTGTAAATGACGTAGGCCGTATCGTCAGGGCGGCTTTCCGCGGCAAAAAGGGGCTGTCCGGGAAGCTCCGGCTCCAGATCCAACTCCCGCACCTTGCCGATAACCGCCGCGGCGTCGATCAGGCTGCGGCACCCGCTGTGGCCGACGATATAATTCCGCCGCTCCTCCGGATATTCCGGCTCCACGGGCACATACGCGGCCCCAACCATCAGCGCTCCCAGGATGAGCGCAATCGTGCTGCTGTCGCGGCGTCCCAACACGCCGACAAAGTCGCCGCGCGATATGCCGCACGAGCGCAAATATATGGCAAACTGCCGCGCAAGTTTGCTCAGCTGCCCGTAAGTCAGCTCCTGTTCGCCGGAGATGACGGCAATCTTGTCCGGCTGCCGTGCGGCCCGCTGCGCGAACAAGCCGTCCAGCGTGACGGCCTGCGGCAGCGGCCTCGCCGTTTCGTTAAAGCGGGCGTACAGCTCGGCTTCCGCCTGCGGGAGCCGGATGCCGCCGGCTGCTCCTTCATTTGCGGCAAGCCGCTCCACCCGGTGCATGAACGTTTCGAACATGCCGGACATCATGTCCTCATCGAACAATTCCGCTGCATAGTCCCAGCTCAACTCGACAACGCCGCCGCGCTCGGTCAGCTGAAAGTCCAAATACACCTGAGAGGTTTGGCTTACTCTCATTTTCACGTCTCCGGGAACGTCGCCGCCCGAGCCTCCGGCATGAAAATCCTGGGACAGAAGGCTCGTGAACACGAACGGCATCATCGCCGCTTTCGGTTTTTGGCGGATTTTGGCCAGCTCCCGAATCATCTCGGTACCGTCGAAGTGGCGGTGTTCAAGCGCTTCCAGAATGGTGCGGTGAACATGCTTCACCTTGTCCCAGAACGCGAGGCCGGTGCCCAGATCCAAACCGAGAAGCATGAGTGACGTAAAATCTCCGACCATGTTCGGGATATCAGGGTGGAACGGATAACGGTTGAATACGGTCAGGTTGATAGCCAGTCTGGGCTGATTGGACCAATAGGACAGCACATCGGCGTATATCGCGCAAAAGACGGCGGACGGCGTCACGCTGTGCCGGGCGGACATGTTTTTGAAACGCTGCCACTCCGCCGCCCCCAGCATCGCGCCGAGCCGCCGGAACGTCGGTTTCGCTACGGTCCCCGGTTCCCGGACGAGCGGCACGGAAGGCGGCTCCGGGAAGCTGTCCAGCTTGCCCAGCCAGTATGTTTTGCTTGCTGCATACGTATCGGAGCGCCGAAACGCTTCGTAGGCTTGCATATAATCGCGGAATGTGAACACCAGCGGCGGAAGCTCGATGTGCGGATGCAAATACGCCTGCATGATGTCATTCTCGATGATTTGCATGCTGAGGCCGTCCGCGATCAGCACGTCGAAGCCGATGCACAAATAGTGCGCGTCATCGCGGATGCGGAACGCCTTGATTTCGAACAGCGGCCAGCGTTCGGGCCGGAATACGTCGTGCGACATTCTGCGGCGCTCCATTCCGATGCGTTCCTGCTGCCGCGCGTCGTCCAGCGCCCGGATATCCTCCGTCTCGATCCGGTAGTCCGGGACGCGGTCCAGCACTTTTTGCTTGCCGCTCGGCAAAATGACGCAGCGCAGCATGGGATGACGCCGCACGGCCTTGTTCAGGCTGTCGTTCAATTTTGCCGGATCGAGCCTCGTTTCCAGCTCCGAGTAGGCATGGGTCGAAACGCCGCCCATCTCGAAATAGTCGCTGCGGCCCATGTAGTAAGCGCGCTGCACCTCCGTCATCTCAAACGGCTCGGCGAGCTTGTCCGGTTCGGGCAGCGCCGCCGGATACACAGGAGCCGTCCGGTTGTCCCCAAGGTTCTGTTCGTCGAGCCAGGACGCCATCCGCTCAATCGTCAGCAGCTCCATAAACACCGTCGGCTTCATCTCCGCGCCGAACTGCCTGTCAATGCCCGCGATCAGCTTCATCATGGAGATCGAGTCGCCGCCAAGCTCGTAAAAGTTATCGGCTACGCCGAGCGTCCGGTAACCGAGCACGCGGCTCCATACCGCGGCCGCGCCTCGTTCGGCAGCGGAATAGGCGCCGTCAAGCCTGCCTTTCAGCTCGACATCGGGCAGGCCGCCGCCCTGCTCCACGATCTCCTCCAGCCGCGTACCGGCCGCCTCGGGGAGCCGCTCGCGCAGCAGCTCATCCCGCGTCTCGTCCGCAAACTTGAACGCTAGCGTATCGAGCATGCGGACGATGTCGGCATCGCGATTGAACTGGCCCGCGATCAGCCTCGGCAAGCCCGCGGCCAACGCCTGTGCGAAATAGTGGCCTGCATGCTCGCCCGACATCACCTTGAAAAGTGTGTACTGCCCGTACAGGCGCGCATATTCGGGTTTTCCGGCTCCGAGCACACTTGTAAAAAACGTCTCCTCCCACGTCGACCAGTTGACGGCGACCGTCCGCTTGCCCCGCGCGTTCCGCTCGTCCGTGAACGCGTCCAGAAAGGCGTTCGCGGCCACATAGCCGCCGACGTTGTTTCCGCCCGTCAGCGTCATCACCGAGGAGCAAAGAACAAAAAAATCAAGCGGGTCCCGGTCCGTCAGCTTGTCCAGCAGGCGGGTTCCGGCTACTTTCGGCGACAAATCCTCACACAGCGTCTCCATCGTCAGGGGCGATTGCACCTCGTCGTAGCTGCGCACGATGCCCGCCGCATGAATGACGCCCCGGATCGGGCCGAACCGCTCGCGGATGTCCGCCAGCGCAGCGCTTAGCGAGCGCTCGTCGGCAATGTCCGCCTGCATGCAGACGACCTCCGATCCTCCGGCTTCGATCTGCTCCATAAGCCGCATCCGCTTGTAGAGCGTTTCATGTTTGCGGTCCATTTCGTACTCATACCGCACCCGCTCCCACGAAGCCTTCGCCGGAAACGGCGACCGGTTCAGCAAAACGATGCGCACGGAGCAGCTTGCGGCAAGCTCCTTGGCAAGCTGCAAACCGACGATGCCGACGCCTCCGGTAATGACATACGTTGCTCCGGAACGGATCGGAACCGCATCAGCCGCCGGCTGCCCCGCCGAGTCCAGCAAGGCGATCCGCTCGACATAACGGCGGCCGCCGCGCAGCGCGCTCACATAGTCGTCCGACGGCTTGTCCAGCTCGTCGAACAGCAGGTGCGCGGCGGAGCCGCCGTCCCAGTCGATGCAGCGGCATGTTGACCCGGGAAGCTCGTAGGAGACGACTTTCCCATAGCCGAAAAAGGCGGCAAATTCCGGACGGACGACCGCTTGCCGGGCCGCTTGCTCGGCCAACACCCGGTAAGCCTGCGGGGCGATAAGCGTCATTCGAAGCGGGCTTTTCCAACCGCCGCCGCGCAGCGCCGAGACGAGCAGGAACAAGCTGAACAAACCGTCAGCGAGCTTATCTCCGCTGCCACGCGGCCCCTCCGCAAGATCGTCCAACGCGGCAAAATGGACGACGCCCGCGACGCCGAGCGGACGAAGCCGGTCAACTAGGCGTTCGTAATCGCCAAGCGTCCGCCCGACGGTAAAGCGTCGCTCACCGGTTTGGGCGAACGCATGTCCAAGTGTCACCTCGACCCATTTGCTGCGGTGCGCGTTGTGCCGCTCGGCATACTGTTCGGCAATGCCGCCGGAATCCATAAACACGACCAAGGCTCCGTTCGGCGCGGTGGCGGGCTGATCGTTGTCGGCCTGCCGCCATTCCGGAACGAACAGCTGCGCTTCTGAAGAAAAAAACGAACGATACAGCTGATTACCGCTCATCTCCAGCCAGCAGCGATTGCGCAAAAACGGATAAACCGGCAGCCGCGTCCTGACGCGCCGCTCTCCTTTATAAAGCTTGCGCCACTGCACGTCCGCTCCCGCCGTATACAAAGCGGCAATTTGCCGCAGCTCCGCTTCCGATGGCGGCAGGGCGTCCGCAAGCAGGCCCGCCTCGGCTGTCGCCCGCTCGGCGTCCCGCTCCGAGGCGGTGACGACGCCCGCATAAATGCCCTGCCCGGGGAGCGCGGCATCGCCATCGCCGTCCAGCAGCAGATCGGCGGCGATCCGCAGCCGCTCCGCAAGCAGGTCCGAACCGTCGGCGATCACAGCCAGCCGGTATTTGTAATGGCCCCGCCCCGTACATGCGCCATGGCACACATCGTCAAAAGCCGCCGCAGGCTCCTCGCGCAGCCATTCGATGTACTGCTCCGCCAGCTTCACCAGCGAGTGCCGCGATTTGGCCGACACCGCAAAAATGCGCGGCGCGGACGATTCCCGCGACGCCGGAAGAGCCGGCGCTTCAGGCGCTTCCTCCAGCACGACGTGGCAGTTCGTGCCGCTGATGCCGAACGCGCTGACGCCGCAGCGGCGCGGCTCGCTCCCTCTTGGCCACCTGTTCAGCCTGGCGTTCATATGGAACGGCGAACGGTGAAGGCGGATTTTCCGGTTCGGCCTGTTAAAGTACAAGCTGGCCGGCAGTTCCTCGTGCTTCAGGGACAGCACGGCTTTGATCAGCCCGGCCAAGCCCGCCGCGCTGTCCAGGTGGCCGAGATTCGATTTGACCGAACCGATGGCGCAAAACTGCTTATTGTCCGTATATTTGACGAACGCCTTCATCAGCCCTTCCATTTCGATCGGATCGCCCAGCTTCGTCCCCGTCCCGTGCATTTCGATGTAGGAAATCGTCTCGGGGTGCACGCCTGCCGCTTTCCAGGCCTTTTCGATAACGGCGGCCTGCGCATCGGGATTCGGCGCCGTAATGCCGTTCGAGCGGCCGTCCTGATTGATCGCCGAGCCTTTGATGACCGCATAGACGGCATCTCCGTCCTTGAGCGCCTGCGGCAGCGGCTTGATGACGACCACCGCCACGCCTTCGCTGAGCGTCGAACCGTCGGCCTTGTCGTCAAAGGTGCGCGTGCGGCTGTCCGCCGATTCGATACCGAGCTTATGCTGGCGGCGCACCGGCACAAGGTTCAGCCGGATGCCGCCGACAATCGCCGCGCTGCAGTCGCCGGCCCGAATCGCTTTGCATGCCTCGTGAAGCGCGACCAGAGAAGAGGAGCAGGCCGTATCGATCATCATGCTCGGGCCGTGCAAATCCATCGCATAGGCGACGCGGCTGGCCATCATGGAAATGATATTGCCCGCGGCCGCGAGCGCCGCCGAATCGGGCTCCAGCTCGCCGATCAGCCGTTTGTAATCGTACAGCTCGCTGGCCGAATAGCCCAAAAACACGCCGGTATCCGTCCCGGACAGCCGTCCGTCGCCATAACCCGCGTCTTCCGCAGCCTGCCACGCGCATTGCAGGAATAGCCTGTGCGCAGGGTCCATCAGGCTCGCTTCCTTCGGCGACAGCCCGAAAAACTCGTAATCGAACGTATCAATTTCATCCAGATAGCCGAGCTCGTCAAACTGTGCGTCAAGCGAATCCTGACGGAGACACCGCTGCAAATAAACTTCCGCGTCGCGCTTTCTGCGGCCGGGAACCCCGGTCACGCAGTCCAGCCCGGCCCGGAGATTGCTCCAAAATTGCCGCACATTGCCGGCTTGCGGAAAGTTCAGCGCCATGCCGACAATCGCCATTTCCTTGGTTGTAACTTCCTCCACTTCGGTCTCGATTTCAACTTGATCCAGCAGTTCGAACAAGCTTTGGCTCAACATCGATTTCCTCCTGAAAGACGGATGCTGTTCCCGTATCGCGCAGCAGCTTCCCGTAATAGTCTTTGCGTTCCTCCGGCGGAACGCGCTTGGTGTCCATAATCAGCATGAGCAGCCGGAGCGCCTCTCTCATCTGCGGAACGGTCGGCGGCAGCCCCGCCGCATCCGCCTCGTCAGCCAGCCGTTCCAACTGCTCGTAAGGCTGAGCCGCGCCCAGCTCATACTCCCGGCTGTCCGGGTTCAAATTTTTGACGCTGACCGCGATGCCCAAACACAGCTCGATAAAATGGTACTGCGAACCTGTCGCGGGCAAGCCTGAATGTGCCGGCGCAAGCCAGGGGAGCTGTTCGGCATCCCCGGCCACGCTGTAAGATACGGCGGCAAAAGGCTTCCCATTCTCTTTGACCAGCATGCTCAGCACCGATTTGGGCCCCATTTCGATAGCCGCATCCACCCGCCGGCTTTCCGCATAATCAAGTATTTTCCGCCATTGCACGGGGCGGACAAGCTGCCCGCCGAGACTGGCGGCAAGCTCGCCGGCATCGCGGTACGGAGCCGCCGTGACGCCCGATAAGACGGGAAAGCGAAACGGCTGGACGGCGCAGGCCGCCACCGCCTCGGCGAGCCGCTGCGCCGCTTCGTTCATTAACGGTGTATGAAACGGCGCGCTGTTATACAGCGGCGTCGTGACGATATGCGGCTGCCACAAGGCGGCTTCCAGCCTTGCCAGCGCCTGATGCGTGCCCGCGACCACCGTCTGCCGCGGGGAGTTGAAGCACGCGGGGGCGACGATATCATCGCCCGCCGAGCATTCACCGCACAGACGGATCAACTCTTCTTCGTCCGCGTCCTGTACGACCATCATGCAGCCGATATCCCGCTCGGCCAATTCCAGCGTCAGCCTGCCTCTGAGCTCCACGATCCGCAGCGCATCCGCAAAGCCGAGCGCGCCCGAGCATGCCAAAGCGCTGTATTCTCCCAGGCTGTGACCGGCTGCAAAGTCCGGTAAAATTCCGATTTCTTCCATATACACCGAAAAAGCCGCCTTGCACACCGTCAGCAGCGCAATCTGCATCAGATCGACGCGGGACAGATCGCGGAACGTGCCGGAAAAGCACAGCTTTTTAATATCCATGCCGAGCGTGTCTTCAGCTTCTTCAAAGCAGAGGCGCGCCGCCGCCGATGTGTCATACAGCGTCTGCCCCATTCCCGTATGCTGCGAGCCCTGGCCCGGGAAAAACATCGCAAGCCTGGTCATTGCCGCACCCCCGCTTCTTCCACCTGCACATAAGACGGCAGCGGCGGCACAGCGTCCGAAGCGTATTCAAGCAGCAGAAGGCCGCTGTCTCCGCCCGCTTCTTTAAATCCGGCGAACTTGAATGTCATGTACATCATCCGGTTTCTGTCCGTAGGTTTGAACTCCGCCAGCAGCTTTACGCCCCGTTCCCTGGCCATGCGCACGATGAACTGCAGCAGCACGCCCCCTACTCCTCTGGACATCACCCTGCATGACATCAGCAGCAGCTTGAGCGTCCAGCTGTCCGCGCCGCGCTCTACGAGCGCCAGCCCGATTTTGCCGTACGTTCCGTATGTATCCGTCAATTCGGCGACCAGCAGCAGATGTGTATGCGAATGAATGAACGAGGCAAGCTCTTCGTAAGAAAACGTAATGCCGGTGGAATTGAGCTGATGCGTCCGGACGGTCAATTCCTCCGCCCGCTGCAAATCTTCCTCAGCCGCCGGATGGACCGACAGACGCATGCCGAGCGACGCCAAAAACTCTTCCTGCGGCCCTGCGAACGCCATTTCGGCCGTTTTACGCCGCTCGTCCGCCTTCATCATCAGCCTGCGGTTTCTGGAATCCTCCGTGATGAATTTCGGCATCATCCTCGGCATGTCCAGCAGGGAAACGATGTCTCCGGCGTCGATGCACAGCACTTCCGGCAGCACGGAGGCCACCTCGTCGCGCTCGAACGGCTGGTCATCCACAAACGCG
Source organism: Paenibacillus sp. sgz302191 (assembly GCF_057749925.1). Lineage (NCBI taxonomy): Bacteria > Bacillati > Bacillota > Bacilli > Caryophanales > Paenibacillaceae > Paenibacillus > Paenibacillus sp. sgz302191. The sequence continues at coordinate 134,423 of NZ_JBYLHY010000011.1, read as the reverse complement.
ATGGCATCCGTCCCGATATTCAATTCGCGGGCGATCGTTTGAATCGACGACGATTTGGCGTTCCAATGAATTTGCGGATATAGAAAAAAGTGGTCGATAGCGAAGCTGCGAAGCGTCTCAAGCGCGTGTTCGCCGTCGTTTTTGCTGGCTACGGACAGTAATATGCCGAGCCGGTCCAGCTCCTCGAATACGGCAACGATGCCCGGCCGCAAACTCACGGTCTCATCCTCAAGCAGCACGCCCGTCCATACCGTTTCATCCAAATCCCAAACTACGCATTTTACCGGTTTTTCCATAAGTCTACCCCGTCTTTCGCCCAGGGGCCGTTTTTCGTTCGACGAATCGGCAAATAGCCTGAACCGACTGAAAGTTTTGAATCTCCAAATCTTCGTTCTCTACCGACAATTCGAACGTCTTCTCCAAAAAGTTGACCAATTGCATAGCGAACAAGGAGTTCACCAGACCGAGCTCGAACAAATGATCGTCATCCCGATACTGCTTGCGAATGTATTTGCCGAGAAACGCCTTGACTTTGCTCTGGATTTCGTCCACGATAATCGCCCCTAATTGTCATATTCGTAAAAGCCTTTTCCGCTTTTCATCCCGTACAAGCCGGCGTCGATCAAAATCCGGTTGGATACGAAACCGGGCGCATCCTGCACCAGCACGTACGATTTCCCCATGCTCGCCAGAAGCTCGTCCGTTATGCGGATCGTTCCGGACAAATCCGATCCATCGCTTCCATCGCTTCGTAAACGGGTTTCTTGATCTCCCACCTTTTCGTCACGTTCTCAATGACGTACTCCGCTTCCGCCAGCACTTGAATATTCGTATCAAAATGAATTCTCTCCATGACCGCGCCGAGCGGTTCGTCCGTTTCGCTGCGCCGGTAAAACGCACCGAGCTTCAGCTCGCGCTCAATTCGCCGTCGCGCCTGTTCCAGCGCCGCAGGCGAATGGTCAATCAACAGCACTTCGTGCGAGCTGGAGGCCAGATTTTGCGCAACCCCGGCCCCCATCACCCCAGCCCCAACAACTCCAACCATCATGGAAAGTTCCCCCTATGAACTCTTTGGATTCTTTGGATTCTATGGACTAAACCCGATTTTCCGCCGTATATACGGTTAATTTCATATGTGCGCTAACCCACTGCTTCACCTGCTCCTTGCTAAAGCGCCCGCCGCCGGATAACCGCCACGTTACGGCCGCCGCCTCCGGACCGGTCTCCCGCCATTCGACCAGCAAATTAAACATCGCCGGCAAGGAGGAATCGGCGAAGGCTTGCCCGCCTTCTTCGCGAATAACGACAAGCGGGCGCAGCGACGACTTCGGCGTCTGGGCCGGGAGCAGGAACGATTCCGGCGCCAGCCAGCGGCCGCCGTTTCCCGCCTTTTGATCGGCGTAAGCGGCCAGCAGGGCGGGCACTCCCTCCATCGCGCGAAAATCGAAATAAAGCGGCTTGATCCTGGCTTGATCCGGGTGCAGCTCATACAAGGTGATCTCATCCTGCCCGGAAAGCTTGTTCAGCAGCAAAGCCAAAGCGGCGACAGCGATGTCGCTCGCCTGAAATTCCCGCTGCGAACCGGCTTTGTGCAGCATGTGCCATACCCCGGCCGGCATCGAGGCTTCGAAAACGGACAGCTCCGCCGAAGCCGCCGCTTCCTCGTCCCATTGCGGTATGACGATCGAGCGAAGCGGAACCTGCTCCATCTTTTCATTGTGCGTCATGCCGCGAATGAACGACGCCTGCTTGCGGATCGTGGCGTTGGCGAACAGATCCGTCACCGCCAGCTTGACGCCGAACGCATCGTTCAGCTGCGCGGCAAGCTGCAAAATGAGCAGCGAATTGCCGCCTGCATCGAAAAAGCTGTCCATGACGCCCAGCTTGTCCCGGTGCAGCACATCTTCCCATATGCTCATAATCCGCTCTTCCAGCTCCCCTTCCGGCACGGCGGCGGCATTTCCGGCGGGCAGCGCGCCGGCTTCCGTCTCGCGAAGCGCATGGCGGTTGATTTTGCCGTTAGGCATCAGCGGCATTTGATCCAACTGCACGAATTGTTCGGGAATCATATACGACGGCAGCTTTTTCCTTAAAAACTCGCGAATGACGACGACCGTCAGCGCGGAAGCAGCCGTAAAAAACGCCCATAACGCATCCTCGCCTCTTGCATTGGCACGGACGATGACCGCAACCTCGCGGATTTCCGGCAATCGCACCATGCCGTTTTCGACTTCATTCAGCTCAATCCGGTTTCCTCTTATTTTGACCTGGTGATCGACCCGCCCCAAATAGCGGATCGACCCGTCCTGCCGCCATGAGGCCAGATCCCCTGTCCGGTACATCGTAACGCCGGGCTCCAGCGGGTGCTCGATAAACTTGTCCCGGTTCATGTCCGGCCGATTCCAATAGCCGTAGGAAACGCCCGCTCCCGCGACGCACAATTCGCCGATCATGCCGAGCGGCTGGAGCATGCCGTGATGGTCCAAAATGTATGGCCGCATATTCATCACCGGCCTGCCGATCAACACCCGCTCCGTATCCGTTGCGAACGGAATGCGGTAATGGAGCGTATCGTCGCAGCATTCGGTTTGCCCGTAGGCGTTTACGAGCTGAATCCGGTAATAGCTGTAAAACCGATTCACGAGCACGGGCTTCGTCTCTTCCGAAGTGAGCGCGATTGCTTTTAGCCGGGTCAAAGGCAGCACCGGCTGTCCCTGTTCAAGCAGGCGGACGTAGGCGTTCAGAACGGACGGTATCAGCTCGATGACGGTTACGCCGTCCTCCTCGATCCGTGCGAACTGCTCCAGCGGATCGCGCTCCACCTCCTCCGAATAGACGACAAGCTCCGCACCCGCAAACAGCGGAGACAATATTTGCCAGATCGAGGCAACTACATTTACGCTGAAATTGCTGCCGACCTTGTCGCTTGCACCGATGCCCAACTCGTGAATTTTGGCATAGGCGTGGTTGACAATTCCGCGGTGATGCAGCATCGCGCCCTTCGGCTTACCCGTTGAGCCGGACGTGTAGATCATATACGCGACGCTCTGCGGAGACGAGGCGTCTGGCGTCGCCGCCTCCGCTTGCTCCGCGCTAGCGGAGGCAGCCGGCCTGCCGGGAGCGATCGGCAGCACGGTGCCGTCGAAGCCGGCGGCGGCATCCGCTTCGTCCAGCACAAGCATGGCGGCCGAGCGGCTGTCCTCCAGAATCGCAAGCGTCCGTTCGGCCGGATGGTTCCGGTCGAGCGGCACGCAGATGCAGCCCGCTTCCAGGATGCCGAGGACGCCCGCGATCATCTCCGGCGACCTGGGAACGTACAGGGCGATCCGCTCCTGCTCCCGCATGCCGCTCGCTCTTAGCATGGCGGCGATGCGCAGCGCCTGTTCCCGCAGCTGCCCATAGGTCAGCAGCCGATCTTCATACCTGATGGCGGCCCGCTCAGGCGTTTGGAGCGAATGGCGCCATATCAGCTGCGGAATCGTCTGTTCCGGACAATCGGCCGCCGTATCGTGAAACAGCTTGCCGATCTCCGCTTTTTCCTCAGCCGTGACGAGCTCCATGCCGGCCATCGGCAGATCGGCCCGCTCCATGAATCCGTCGATCATTCGCCGGTAGCGAAGCGCGAGAAGTTCGATTGTCTCCGCGTCATAAAGCTGCGCGTTGTAGTGAAAATCAATATGAATGCTTTCTTGCAAAGACACCTGCAGCGTCAAATCGAAATTCGTTTCTTCGTGCACGTACGTTTTGCTTACGCGCAGCCCGTCCGTCTCAGCAAGACTTCCCCGCCCCAGCGGGTAATTTTTGATGACGATCACCGAATCGAACAGCAGGGTGCCGCCGCCCATCTCGCTGTAGGCCGACAAATCCAGCAGGGGGATGGAAGCATGAGCCTCTTTGCCGGATAAATCGGCTGCGGCTTTTCGCAAATAATCGACTGCGGTATCATTCGGTGCAGACGCAAGACGAAGCGGCAGCGTTTGGATAAACAGGCCGACCATGTGCTCGATTCCCGCAATTTCGGGAGGACGGCCTGATACGGTCACGCCGAAGCAGACGTCGCTCGTATTGTTGTACTTTTGGAGCAGCGCCCCCCAAGCTCCGTAAAACAGGCTCGCCATCGACAGCTGCCGCTCCGAGCAAAACCGGCGCATCCGGGCCGTCATCGGCTCGCCGAACGCGCAGGCTACGGAAGCGGCGGACGGCGCATCCGCGAGCTTGGGCCGATCCGGCGGAATTACCGAACGCTGCCGCAAGCCTGCCAAATACGCCCGCCAATACGATTCCTGGGCGGATTTATCCCGTTCGTGCAGCCATTTGATGTAGCTTTTGTACGGCGTTTTCCGCTGCATCACAAGCGGTCGGCCGCTTTTAAGCGCATGATAGCCCGTAAGAAATTCCTGCAAAATAACGCCAAGACTCCACCCGTCGATGAGCATGTGATGATAATCGAGGAGCAGCTCGTATTTGTCCGCAGCCCGTTTGCACAGCAAAATACGGATCGGAGCCGCGCTCACGTCGATCCGGTCGTTCAGCCTCGCTTCGCGGAGAGCCGTCAGCCTCGCCGGCATGTCCTCTTCCGGTACGCCGCTTAAATCGGTCTCGTCAATCGGAATGTCATGCTCGCGTTTAATAATTTGCACGGCCTTGTGGCGGTCGTTCCACCGAATGACGGTGCGCAGCATCTCGTTGGCTTCCGCCAGCTTTCTCCACGCTCCGTAGAAAGCCGGAATGTCCAGCCCGCCTTCCATTTCCAGACCCGCCTGCTCGCAATAAACGAGCGCCTCTTCGCTTTGCAAATAATGGAAAAGCATACTTTCCTGCATCGGAGTCAGCATCAGAATATCCTCGACCTGCTCCCTGGCTATCGGCACAGCATTTGCCATCTGGCTTCCCCCTTACTCCAGCAATTCGATTAGTCCAAGATGCTTTTCGTAAATAAAAGCCACATTCCGGTTTTGGATAGCGGGGGCGGGACTTTTGCCCGATACGACGAGCGCGCCCAGACCGCTTAACCGCTCCAGTTCCGCATCGATGCTTTCGACATGTATGCAGACGTGGTAAACCGTCGCACCCGCCCGGCGCAGCAAATCGTACACCGGAGAGCCTTTGCCGGCCGGCTGTATCAGCTCGATCGTGTAATCCCCCTCTACAAAACAAACCAGCACTTGTCTGGCAGAGTCCTCCACAACCTCGCGCACGACGCAGCCGCTGCCGAAAAGCGCCTTAACCGACAGGATGGCAGCTTCGATATCGCTCACGACCCATCCGACATGATGAACCTTTCCGATATGCATCCACCCTGCTTTCTAGATCATTTGAAAAAACGACACAAGTCGGTCGATGCCGGTATGATACTGCTTGCTCGAAAACGAAAGGCGCAGCGCCCCCGGCAGGCCGAAATCGGAACCCGGAACGGTTGCAACGCAGCAATGCTCCATAATTTTTTCCGCCAATTCCAGACTCGTCCCGATGCCGTGAACTTTCATAAATTCCGTGCATTCCAGCACGATGTAAAATCCGCCTTTGGAATAAAGCGCTTTGACAAGCGGCACGTCCTTGAACCGCTCCAGCGTATAGTCGCGCCTGTCTTTGTAAAGCGCCTCCAGCTCCTTTACGTCCTCTTGGTGGCGAAGCGCCTCGATCGCTCCGAATTGGACGACGGGGTCGAGCGTCAGCAGCGTATGGTGCTGAATGACGGTCAGCGGCGTTACCAGCTCGTCGGGAACGATGCAGTAGCCGACGCGTCTGCTGTACATGCGGTACCCTTTGGAAAACGCGTTCGTCGTAATGAAGGTCGAAGCCGTATTTTCGAGCTGCATGACCGACTCCCCCGGCTCGTCGAAACAAATGTTGGCGTAAATCTCGTCGTTAATGACGACCGCCTGCCCGCCTACGATCGCATCGATTTGGTACAATTCCTCACGGGTCAAAATGTTGCCGAGCGGGTTGCCCGGCGAATTGATGACGACGACCTTCGTGCGGGCGGAAAAATTTTGTTTAAAAGAGTCCACGTCCAGCGCCATGGTCGACAGGTCGATGTTGTAATATTTGACGGTCGCTCCGGCCAGCAGGGCGCTGAAATGATACAGCGAGTAATACGGATGAGGAAGCAGCACTTCGTCCCCTTCCTTGAGCAGCACCTGGAACAGGTTGCGGAACAGCGAGCTCGTGCCGACGCCGATCACGAAGTTTTTCGGCGGAATTTGCAGTTGGTAGCGCTGCGCGTAATGAAGGGACAGCTCCTCCTTCAGCTCGGGCAATCCTCCCGGGAATACGAGCGTGCTTTTGGAAAAATTGCGCATGGCCCCGACCATGGAATCGGTAATTGCGTCCCGGACGGGAAGCTCGGATTTGCCGAGCGTCATCCGTATCACTTCTTTGCCCTCTTTCTCATAGTCGTAAGCCATCTGGTCCAGAACGAACATCAGAAAGCGCTCGTCGTGGTAGCGGATATTGTCTTTCACCTGCAGCATGGTTTAGCCCTCCTTAAGGTTTTCTCTTGAAAGAAAAAAACTTTCCGTTCCCGTCTCTCTCATCAGCTGCTCGAAGCGCATGCGGCGCTCGTCCATCGGCGTTTTTTTCGTCTGAAACACGGAGTGCAGCATATCCAGCGCCCTCGCCATTTCTTCCTCGCTTGGAAGCCTGTCCTCTTCATCGAGAGCGAGCTGCAGTTGATGCACTTCTTTGTAAGGCTTGGACACGCCCGCCTCGTATTCGGCCGTATTCCAGTTCGAATTCGGCGTGCATACCGCGATAGCCAAGCAGCGGGAAACGAAGGACCGGGGTGAAGGCGCATCAATCCGCGTATGGCGGAACATGAGATGCAGACGCTGTCTGTCCTGCTCTTTATCGTAGGCGAACAGCTTCATGGCAGGGGCCGCCTGCCTCAACAGATTGAGGGCGACGGCCGATGGGCCCGTATCGATGCATAAAGCGGTCCCTTGCTCGATCATATACCGCATCGCCTGCACCCATTTGACGGGGGCTGTCAACTGCCGTTCGAGCAGCCCGGCGATGGCGGATTCATCCTCGTAAGGCGCAGCGGTTACGGTGGATACGACCTGATATTTCAGCGGCCGGTACACGATCCGCTCCAGCTCTTCCCTGAATCCGGCAGCGGCGTCCTCCATCAGCGGACTGTGAAAAGGCGCGCTCACGTTCAGCTTCACGATCCTCGCCCCGCTCCCGCCAAGGCGCTCGGCGCAGCGCTCAACCGCCTCCCGGTGACCGGAAATGACCGTCTGCTCAGCGGAGTTGTAATTGGAAACAACCGCGATGCAGCCCGGGCCGCTCGCTTCGGCGCACGCCCGTTCCACCGTCTCCGCATCGGGGCCGATCACCGAAATCATCGCCCCGAAACCCGGAGCCGCCGATTGCTGCATCAGCTGCCCACGGCGGCGGACGAGCTTCACCGCCGCATAGAACGGAATCGCTTTCGCACAGGCCAGCGCCGTAATTTCCCCAAGACTGTGGCCGGCCAAAAACGCCGGTTCCAGGCCTGTCTCCTGCTGCAGCGCCGCAAACGCCGCATAACTGGCGGCAAGTATGGCAGGCTGGGCGTTAGCCGTTAAGGTCAAGCGGTCATCCGGCCCCTCTTCGCTTAAGCGGAGCAGATCGAAACCGGCCGCATCGCTCGCCTCCGCATAAATGGACTTCGCAAAGGCATACCGTTTCGTCAAATAAGCCCCCATCCCGACGTACTGCGCTCCTTGTCCGGGAAACAGGATGCTTGTCCGGATCATCATCATCTCCCCTTTCATTAGTCAAGCTCTTGCAGCGTCGAGACGAGCAGCGACGTGACCTGGCTTTGCAAATCGTGAATGAAGAAGTGGCCGCCGTCAAAAACCTCGAACCGGCATTCGCCAGCCGTATACGCTGTCCAGCCCCTCATATCTCCGGAAGTTAACGGATCTTCCTTGCCGTAAAGTACGGTCATTCCGCACTGAACGTGACGGCCCGGTAGCTGCCTGGGCGGATCGTCATTGTGCGCATGCAGATCCGCGCGGATGATCGGCAGCATAATTTTCATTAAATCCGGCCTGTTCCCGACTTCCTCGGGAAGTCCCCCCAACAGCCTCAATTGCTCGATCAGCTGCGGATCAGCCAGATGGGGGTCGATGCGGTAAGGCTTGGGCTCGTGCGGGGGCAAAACCCCCGAAACGAATATATGATGAGGATTCGGCAAATCCGATTGCTCCAGCTTCTCGGCAAGGCGAAAAGCCATGGCCGCCCCGAGGCTGTGGCCGAACAAGGCGTAATCGGCCTGGCCGATGCGCTCCCGGATATCCTCGAAGGCGTGCTGAATCAACCGCTCCATCGAGCTTAAGAGCGACTGGCCGAACTTTCGTCCCCGGCCGGGGAGCTCAAGCGGCTGAATGCGGATCGCTCCGCCCAGCTCTTGCTCCCACTTCTTGTAAATCGACGCCGTCGCGCCGGCATAAGGCAAGCAAAATAAATTCATTACGACCTCCTTTGGAGCGCGTATTGTTCCGCATGCGTAACTTGACCGAACTCCAGCTTGAGCACTTTGTCCGCCAAATGGAAATACCGGTCGTCGTGAGTGATGGCGATCACCCCCTTTCCCTGCTGCTTCATCCTTTTGAGCAAATGGGTGTAAAAATAGTCCCTGTACTCAGGGTCTTGATCGGCCGCCCATTCGTCAAACAAGTAGAACGGCCTGTCGTCCAAGTAGCACAGCAGGAGCGCGAGTCGCTTCCGCTGACCTGACGACAATTTCGTCGTGCTGAAAAGGCCGTTTCGAATTTCAACCTTGTCTTTCAGCTGAAGCAGGTGCAAATATTCGTCGATCTCTTGTTCCCTGCCGGCCACATTCAGGCCGTATATCCGCTCGAATAAGTGAAAATCGCTGAACACGACGGAGAACAACTCGCCAAGCTCGCTTGCTTCGGCAGGTCTGCCATTCACCTGAACCGCACCCTCATCAGGAGAGCTGAGTCCTGTGATCACTTTCGACAGCGTCGACTTCCCGCTGCCGTTGCCTCCCGTAATAAATACGATCTCGCCCGCGCGAAACGTATAATCGACGGGCCCGAGCTTGAAAGCGGCGCTTCCTCCGCCGGGGTAATGATAGACGACGCGCTCGAGCGACAATTCAGTCACAGTATCGGCAATTTCCGCTTTATCCCCCGCAGGAACGCTTTCTTTACGCCCCGCTTGTACGCTCAGTTCGTCCAGCAAAGCGTTCACGCGTTTCCAACTGATGCGGATGCCGATCATTTGCGGGATGGCGTTCAGAACGCCGTTGATCGGGCCGGTCATGTACAGAAACACGAATACGTAGTTGCGAAGATTGGCGCTTCCCATCTGTTTGAATATTTGCGGAAACAAAAAGGCAACGACCCCGATGACGACGGTAAACATCAGCTCGCCGATCACGTACACGTCCGCGAACATCAAGTCGCCCTGCGAACGCTTGTCTTTATAGAGCCTGCTGTTGCCCTCCATATCCTGCTGAAATTCGTCCCGTTTTCGCGCATGGAGCGAGAGCTCTTTGAACCCTTTGATCAAATCGTCCGCAAATTTGAAAAAAACGTTTTGAATATCCCGGGTAATTTCCCATAAACGATTGACTCTCGCCGAAACGGTATAAAAGATCGTGCCCGCCGCCAAAATGATGGCCGTGGAAATAAGCAAGCCGTACACGTTAAGAAAACCGAGATAAATAAAGCAAAACAGCAGCGTAATCACGCTGGTAATCCCGGAAATGGCCATATTGATCGAATTGGATATCGTCTCCGTATCGCTGATGAGCGCTGCGTTGACTTTGCCCGCGTCCATCCGCTCCAGATTGGCATAACGGCTGGCCAGCATACGATCGACAATTTCCATTCTTTTCTCATACAGCATCTGATTGGCAAAACGCACCATTTGGGTGCGAACGATTTTTTGGGCATAGACGTAAAATAAAATTCCCATCACAAAATACATGAACAGCGTCGTCGGAAACTTCTCGCCCTGCTGAAACGACTGATTGATCATGAACACGATAAAAGCGTTGCCGAAACCGCTCAGCAAACTCATCATGACGATGGTCAGCACCGGCTTTTCCCGGGGCAGCGGGTATAAGCGGCATACCATAACGTAACAGGCATACAGGATCATAAGGACAGCGAAGAGCCGAACCGCAAGCAAAACCGCAGGGGACGCCCACACTTCGACAAAGCTCCACGGCAGCTCCCAGAACAACAAATTGGGCAAAAAATAGAGGCCCGTCAAGCAAACCGCAAGCGAGAATGCGGACAAAAGCGCCGCAACGAGCGTTTCCCTGCCGATTCCGGCAAACGAACGATTGCCTTTGACGATCTCCATGCCCGTCTGTCCGTACGAGTACAAAAGCCCCGCGCCCGCCAGGAAGGCAAAAACGAGCATGCACATCGCGACCCGGTCGATTTGCGTATAATAGTCGACCGGGTTTTTCTCCGGTTTTTGGCCGAGCATGAGGTCCATAACGCCTTGGCCGATCTTGCTCGTCAAATCGGAGTTCATGTTCGCCAGAACGGCTACGCCAATCTTTTCTTCGGGCCTTAGCACGATGTACGAAGAAAACGTCGGATTCGTCCCGCCGTGGCTCCATTCGCCTCCGCCCTTTTGATAGATCGCCCATCCGGCTCCGTACGACGAACCGTCGCCATTCGGCGGGACGGTCCGGTCGGGGATGTGCGAGCGGTCTATCAGGGAGCGGTCGAACGAGCCTCCTGCCGCCGTGCCCATCTGCAGCATCATCCAACGCGCCATGTCCCCGGCGTTCGAAATCACATAAGCTGCCGGCGTATTGCCGCTGAACGGCGGCGCATCATACGGCCTGGAGGACAAATAGCCTACTTTAAAGCCCTGCGAAGGCTTGGCCCCGGTCACGTTGCCGTACCCGGCGAACGTATGCTTCAGCTCCAGCGGACCGATCACACGGTTTTGCAAATACGAGTCGAACGGCTCGCCGGCGACCTTTTCCACGATAAGCCCAAGCACATCGTAGTTAATCGTGGCGTATAAAAACTGTTTGCCCGGCGTCTCGGAAAGTTCTGTCCCGATCAGCGTCCGGACCGTTTTTTCCAACATGCCGCTTCCATCGTCCTGCGGAAGAAAGCCGATCGATTTGAACGGAACTCCGCTTGTCTGGTAGAGCAGTTGGCCGATCGTAATTTCCGGGCTGCCGTTTTCGAAATTCACTTTAAACCAGGGCAAATAGCGGCTGACCGGATCGCTCAGCTTGAGCTTCCCCGCTTGTTCAAGCTGCAAAACCGCAAGCCCCGTAAAAGCTTTCGACAGCGACCCCAGCTCGAACAGCGTATCCGCGCCGACAGCCTGCCGCCGCTCCGCATCGGCGTAGCCGAGATTGCGGTTGTAGACGATTCCGCCGCTATCGACGACGATGACCGACATGCCCGGAATGCCGCTTTCTTTCCACTTGCCGTCGATCCACGTCCCGATCGTATCCGCAGGGAACGCCCGGTCTGCGGCAGCCGCCGGCCAGAGAGCGATCCACAAGCCGGTCAAACACAGACAAAACAACAACAACAACAGTGTCCGTATGAACGACATTCTTTTTTTCGTCATAAACCCTCCTTCCGTAGAACGCACGCTAGGCGTATATTTCAACTTAAAACAGCCCGTCAAGCTCTTCCTGGCTAAGTCCGGACCATTCGAAATCGGCGGCGGCGAGCACATACGACTTGTTATCGGCGCAATGGCGGATGAGCCCGTGCAGCTCTTCCTCCCACGTTTGCAGGAAACGGTCCGCCGTCTCCGGCTTAAATTTATTTCGGCTGTAAACGGCGGTCATATGCAGACGGCCCGCATATACATACAGGTTCAAGTCCAGCAGACAGTTCAGTTCGTTATCCGGCGAAATATCCGCACCGTACGACTCATCAGTCAGCAAGCAGCATTCGGCTTTCAAGCCCGAGTCCAGATCGCCCAAAAAGTTGAAGCGGATCAACGGACGCTCGTCCACCGGATCGATGGCGCCCATCAGGTAAGCCAGCGCCCCGTAGCCGGTGCCGCTTTGCGGAATGCGCCTTATCGCTGCTTTCGTCGCGATAATATGTTCGGCGGCATTTTGCTGCGGGTGCGGCAGCTTGGCCGGGAACAACGACGTGAACCAGCCGACCGTTCCTGCTGCATTCAAACTTTCGGACACGGCTTCCCTGCCGTGGCTTTCCAGCATAACGGGCAGCTGACTGCCGCCATAAAGCTTGTGTACCGCCGACGTCATCGCCGCCAGCAGCAATTCAAGCGGCCTTGTCCGGTACGCATCGTTCGAGGCGTCCATCAATGCCAGCGTTGCCCCGCGGTCCAGCACCCGCTCCGCTTTGCCGCAGTGCTTGTACGAATCCGGACCGGCATCGAAATCGGGGCGGACCGGGGATTCGTTGAACGATATTTCGCGAATCCAGTAGGCCAGCTCGTCATACGCATCGTCGAGCGCCGCATGCAATGTTTCGGCCCATTCCCAATAGGCGGCCGCCGGCTGCCGGGCAGCCTGAAATGCGCCGGACAGCCGCTGATCCAACTCATCGATCAAAATTCTCCAGGACACTCCGTCCGTCACGAGATGGTGAGCGGTCAACAGCAGCCGAATTTCTTCATTCGGCAAAAGAACGAGCGCGGCTTTGAACGGCAAATCGCGCTCCAAGTCCAGCTGCGCTTTCCAGCCGTCCGCCCACCTGTTCAGCTCCGCCTTCGCCTCAGCCTCGGGCAATGCGGTCAAATCCCGGACCTCCAGGCGAAATGCAGGTCCGGGCTCCCGATCGGTCCGGTATGCCAAGCCCGGCCCGTCTTTGCCTGCCGTCAGCGCCAGCGAGAAAACGTCTCTGGCGTGCAGCATACCCGCAAGGGCGTTCTCCAGTGCGGTCCGATCCGTATCTTTGCGCAATTTCAGCACAACGCTCTGGTGCCAGTGCTGCGGATGCGGGTGGTTTTTCGACCAAAACCACGCCATAATCGGGGTCGGCTTGAGCGGCCCGGCCGGAAATCGCCGCTCTTCGCGGGCTTCGTTGTACCGGGCAAAGCGGACGGCATCGCAGAGTAGCGGATTTCCCAGCAAATCCTTCACTTTGATCGCAATGCCCGCCTCGTGCAGCTTGGCGGCGATTTGAATCGCTTTGATGGAATCGCCGCCAACCCGAAAAAAGTTGTCCGTGAGGCCGATCCCCTCATCCGCCAATACCGTGCGGACGATGCTCAGTACCGCTTTGTGCAGATCGTTATCCGGCTGCGCGCTGCTGCCGTCTGCACTCGGCGCCGGAGGCTCCGGCAGCAGCTTGCGGTCGATTTTTCCATGCGCGGACATCGGCAAAGAGTCGCAAAATACGAATCGGCCCGGAATCATGTAGGCCGGCACGATCGAGCCGAGATGCTGCTTCAGCTCGTCTTCTTCAACCGGCTTGGTGGCAACGATGTAAGCGCACAAGTAAAGGCCCCCTGCCGCATCCTGCCTTGCTATAGCGGCCGCCTCCCTGACCGAGCTGTGCGTCAGCAGCCCGTATTCGATCTCACCGGGCTCGATCCGGTAGCCGCGAATTTTGACCTGCTGATCTATCCGGCCCAAATAGAGCAAATTGCCGTCAGGCAGCCATTTGGCCAAGTCGCCTGTCCGATAAACGCGCTCTCCTCCGGCCGGCAAGCGCACGAATTTGGAAACGGTCAGCGCCTCGTCGCCGACATACGCTTTGGCAAGCCCGATCCCCCCGATGCACAGTTCGCCCGCCGCTCCTCTCGGAACAAGCTCCAGCTCCTCGTCCAGTACGTACATCCTCACATTGTCGATCGGCTTGCCGATAGGGACGGACAATCCGCTCCAGTCGTGCGGACAATCGAAAGACGTCACGTCAATCGCCGCTTCCGTCGGCCCGTACAGGTTGTGCAGCTGTGCCTGAAAAGGGCCTGCCGGCAAGACGGCGTAAAACCTCCTGGCATAATCGGACGGCAGCGCCTCCCCGCTCGCGAATACGTGCCTGACGGAACGCAAATCATCCGGCGGAACGACTCCCTTTTCCAATGATGTCAAAAAAGCGCTCAACATCGAAGGAACAAAATGAACGGCCGTTACGCCGGCCGTGCGGATGCATGCCGCGATCGCGGTAGGATCTTTCTCTTCTCCGTGAGGCAGCACGCACACTTCCGCTCCGGCGGCGCTCCACCACAGCAGCTCCCACACCGATACGTCGAATGTGAGCGGCGTTTTGTGCAGCACCACGTCGCCGGGGGCAATCGGGTACTGCCGCTGCATCCACATGATCCGGTTGATCAATGCCGCATGCTCCACCATGACCCCTTTCGGCTGTCCCGTCGAACCCGAAGTAAAAATGACGTAAGCCGGACTTGCCGCATTCGGCAGGCAGGGCGGATCGTTATCGGGCATTTGTCCGAAATCCGCGTCCTGAACCGACAAAATGTGCGGATGCAAGCCATTCAGCCGCTCCTGCTGCCGCTCATCGGTCAAAAGAAGCGCTGCGCCGCATTTGTCCAGCATGAGCTTCATCCGTTCCTGCGGATACGCCGGATCGAGCGGCATGTAGGCGGCACCCGCCTTCAAAATCCCCAGCGCGGCCATGACGGCGTTAGCCGAGCGCTCCATGCACAATCCGACGGTCTCTCCGGCACGCACACCGGCCTTTCTCAATCCCCAGGCGATCCGGTTCACCGCCTTGTTCAGCTCGCCGTATGACATCCGCCGATTTTCAAATCTGAGCGCCGGAAGCTCCGGGCTCGTGCGGGCGCGCTCTTCCAGCCCCGCTTGAATCATCGTCCGGGGACCGTTGTCCTTGGCCGCGCCTGCCCCATGATTCAGCAGCCACTGCCGTTCATCGTCGCCGATCCACTCCAGCCGTTCGACCGGCATGTCCGATTCGGAGCACATCGCCGTGATGATCCGCTTCAAGTGCGTAACCATGTCCGCAATATCGCTGTCCTCATAATCGTCCGTATTGTACTCGATATCGAGCCGAATGGAATCGTTGCCGCCCCAATCTTTAATGAGCAGGTGAAGGCCGTAGGTCTGATATCCGGGAAAGAAATCGATATTCCGGACGGGCATGCCGCCGTACTCCTGCACCAAAGAGGCGTTGCTGTAATTGACGCACACATCAAATAGCGTATCGCTTCCGTAACGGTGAAGTTCCAGGTCCCGCACCAAAAAATTGTACGGGTATTTCTGGTGCGCAAACCCCGCCTTCAATTCGCGTCCGACTTTGATCGCGGTATCTTTCGCCGTTTGACCGGCGTCGAAGCGTATCCGCAAAGGCATCAAACCAGCGAACATGCCGAAGATTTGGCGCTCCTTCCTGCCGGAGCGGTTCAGCACGGGCACGCCGATGACGATATCGCTCTGACGCCGCCATTTGCGCAAATAAATGGCCGTCAGCGCCGTAAAAAACACGTTCTCCGTCAGGCCGTTGTCGGCTGCCCACTGTCTGATCGCGCGCGTCGTCTCCGGTTCCAACAGCACGGTGCTTCTGCGGGCGTGGCGGGTTAACGCGCTTTCACGCTGCGGTTCAGGCAACTCACTGAACTTGTCCAGCCAATACGCTCGGCTTTTGCGGCAGCGCTCCGATTCCAGATAGCTGCGCTCTTCCTCTGCGGCCAGCAAATACGAAGGGGCTTTCGTCAAATCCGGCTCGCCCCCGGACTGCAGCTTTTCGTAGCCATCCAGCACATCTTCCGTAATGATCTTCATGGACCACCCATCGGCAATCGCGTGATGAAACTTCAAAAAATAGCCCGCTTCACGCTCCGAAATCTTCAGGATAACGAATTCGAAAAGCCGGGCGTCGTACAGCCGGAAAGGCGTCTCGGCCTGCTTTTGCAACCATGCGGCAAATGCCTGTTCAGGATCGGCTTCCCCGCTGAAATCCACATGCTCCAGCTTGTCCGGGCAGCTCCCGGATACGGTTTGACGCACGACTCCGTCCTCCATGGACAAACGCAGCCGCAAACCGTCATGCCTCGGAACGACGGACAATATAGCGCGCTCCAGCAAATCCGTGCGGATGCCCGATTGAAAAAGCACCGCCCCTCCGATATTGTAGATGGGACTTTGCGGGAACGTCTCCTCGATAAACCAAATCCGTTGTTGGGCTTGCAGCAGTTCAAACATCGGATTTTCCTGCGACATGATTTCCCTCCTTCGACCGGTGAATATAGAGATTGCAGGCAAACACATGCAGGTTCGGACAAATGGGCAGCGTCATGCTTACCAACCGTTTATCGAATTTAAGCGGAACAGCTTGCACATACAGCTTTTTCCCGGCTAGAACGTGCGGCTTGTCCCCTTCGTACCAGACAGTTTTCCCGCTCCATACGATCTGTTCGCCGTAAACCGGTTGATCGGCATTCCAGTCGGTGAGAGCCAAAGCGGCTTGCCCGTCCGTTCCATCTTCATAGACGAGGGTAACTGTATCCTTATAGTTCCCCCACTCGGCACAGCCGACCAATGCCAGATGGGTGTACCAGTCGGCCTGGACCGGAATGGACTGCCCGAGGCAGATCACATTGTCGCCGTTTCCGCGCACAGGTTCGTTGATTGCAAATGGACGGCACCTTTCGTCGTTCCATGGCGGCGGATCGCCCCCATCCTCCAGCAAAAAATGCTCGCCGCCGTCCATGCAAGTAAGCGTGGCGCCCGAGTGCAGCCCGCCAAAGCCCGTATTGTTGAAAAATGCGGCCAAATCGATCCGCACGGCAGGCAGCTCCAAGCTTCCTTCCGGCAAACGGCCAACCGCCTCAGTACCGCCATCATGGGAGATGCCGGATGCAGCCGGCCAAGTCTGCCCGCTTGACGTTTGATGAAGAAACCGTTCGGCCGCCTTGCGCTCCAGTTCCGCTGTCCGATGCAGCTTATCAATGGCTTTCTCCAAAAGTCCGGCGGAGGACGGCACGCTCAAATAATGATGTTTGAGCAGCATATTTCTCAGCACGATCCATTCGCTTACCGACTCGGACAATTGCGCAGTAAGCTCCTTGAACCGCGAATCGCTATAACGTTCGCCGATATACGATGCCGCCGCTTGAAAACAGTACCGCCCCCGCTCGGCGTGAATGATGTTCCAAATGATGGGGCTTACCCAAACGGTCTCCCCCGCTGCGGGCGCCACTTCCCGTCTCATGTCAAAACGCGGGTCTTCCAGCGCATCCGCAAACCGGTGAATGCTGTCAAATACGCTTAAGCCTTCCTCCGGCCACAGCTTCCTGCGCAGCCTGTCCGCCCACTGCGCCACGTCAACCTCTTCGACGTTCGAGTGAAACCGGAATACGCCGCAGCTTCCGTTGCTGCCTTGCAAGAAATCCGTTACAGGCAGCTCCTCCCTCCCCTGGCTGCCGAACGTATCGATGCAAATAAGGGTGTTTTTTTCCCGGTTTATCCCTGTAAGGAGCACATAATGTTCGCGATGGCTGAATTGGTAGCCGCCAAGCCAGGGAGTCCAGTAATGATCCAGGTAAATGATAGTGGGCAATCCCCTTTGCCAGCTTTCTTCCGCATGCTTAAGCACGGACTCCGCCCCAATGCCATTGTAAGTGCGCAGTTCAATGCCGTGATACCTGTCGAGCTCGTCTAAAGCGGTTTCAAACTGCGCCTCAAAACGATCGCCGATCATATACGCTTCCACACCGGCCGAGGGATTAAAGCTGCCTCCCCATGATTGCGAAAACATCAAGTCGCTCGGCCTGTTCCAATGCCCGGCAACAGTCGCGATCAAATCCTGCAAACAAGTGCGTTTTCCGTCATGCAGAGGCTTCATCTCGATTTCCATGCGAAAAATCCCTCCGGAAACAATATGTGGTTGTGTTCGAAATTACCAAAATGTAAGCGGTTAACAAATTTGAAAAGGCAAGTTTGGATAAAAAGAAGTGAAATGCGCCCGACTGGCAGACGCGATAGTGAGGTTGAAAGTGAAGACGTCATCGTCAGTTAGTTACATGAATATGGAAATTATATCATATATAGACACGGCGAAAATACATTCAATATTGGCGATTTTTTAACCCTAAAATTAGCGATCCGCATTCCTTAAATCCAAATAAAGGAATTTTGTCTTCATTGTAGAAACGTTTAAGAACGATTGAAAGAGGAGGATTGTGGCATGAACAGCTTCCGCCCTTATGATGACGACGACGTCGCGCAGTTCGTAAAAACAGCGATCCGCCCCGCAGCGCAAATTTGCGACCGCGAGGAAAGAATGCCCGCAGAGACGATTCGCGCCCTGGCTGCGTACGGTTTCCTAAGCGCAACATTTCCGAGACGGTACGGCGGATTGGAGTGGAATCCGCTTGAATACGGGCAATTGACCGAGCATATCGGCAAAGCGTGCTGCTCGGCGCGGACTTTGCTGACGATCCAGACGTCGCTCGTCGGAGAAAGCTTGCTGCGCTGGGGAACCGAGCGGCAAAAAGATCAATGGCTGCCCGGCATCGCATCGGGCGCCTGCCTTGGCGCATTCGCCTTGTCGGAGCCCGATGCAGGCACGAATCCGACGGAGCTGACGACGTCCTATCGGCTCGACGGAGCAAACTATATTCTTTCCGGCACGAAGAAATGGATTTCGTTCGGGGACATCGCCGATTTTTTTATCGTCATCGCCAAAGGCGATGTCGGGCAGTTGTCGGCATTTATCGTGGAACGCCATCAGAGCGAAGGGCTGCGCACCTCGCCCATCCATGGCATGATCGGCTCGCGGGGAACCCATCTGGCCCAAATCGAGCTGCGCGACGTGGCGGTGCCGAAAGAAAATATGCTCGCCAAAGAAGGCGGGGGCTTCAGCTACGTCGTTAACACAGCGCTCGATCACGGCCGCTACAGCGTAGCTTGGGGAGCGCTCGCGATCGCCCAGGAAGCGCTTGATCTCATGGCTTCCTACGCCAAGAGCCGCCGGCAATTGGGGGATGAGCTCGGTCAAATTCCGGCGGTGAAGGCGATGATCGGCGAAGCAGTGGCGAAGGTGCACGCCGCGCGCGCCCTCTGTTTGAGAGCCGGCGAGCTCAGGAACAGCCGGCATGACGACGCCATGATGGAGACGACGATCGCCAAATATGTGGCCTCGAAGACGGCCGTCCAAGTGACTTCGGAAGCGGTGCAGGCGCTCGGAGCCAACGGATGCCGGAACGATTTCCCGGCAGAACGGCTCATGCGGGAGGCGAAAATAATGGAAATCATCGAAGGCACTTCCCAAGTGCTGCAATCGCTGATCGGCGATTACGGCATGAACGTCTACGGCACGCAGCACCATGACGCGCACGCAGGCCAGCTTTTAGGAAGCTGACCGGCCCATCATTTAGGTTCGTCCGCTCGGCGACAGACAGGAATGGCGATGCTCGGCACATACGGGCCGGCGTGCCCGAGGTGCATGCGGGCCGGCGTGCCCGAGGTGCATGCGGGCCGGCGTGCCCGAGGTGCATGCGGGCCGGCGTGCCCGAGGTGCATGCGGGCCGGCGCGCCCCAGGTGCATGCGGGCTGCGCCGGGCGGATGCTGGAACTGGTTGCCATGAGACGGCCTATTGCAGTCCTTTTTGCGCATTCTATTTAGTTTTTCGCATACAAATGTCATCTTTACCGCTGGTAAGCACGATTCTGTTCGATTTTTCATACTTATTTTTCGATTTTACGAAATCAGTCAAATTTCTGTATGAAATTTCGAGCAGATTTCCACAATTCGCAAGTGGTAGCAGCCGCCAGACCGGCTCCCCTGAACCCCCCCAGTCGAGCTGGGGGGATTTCGCATGCCGCAAGGGAGCTTCCCGGCCGGACTGCCGGCCGTTCAGGGGGCGTCGTGATCAATGAACACCCTTGTTGTTATCCGCGTCTGCCCCGGTTATCCCGTCCGCTGCCGACGTTGTCGCGGGAGGCGTGGGATTCTGCTTGCTTACCAGGAAAGTTACCGTTTTGGTATTGTTCGTGCGGTCCATTTCCGCGAATCGCCCGATATCGTTAATATGGACGCTTAACTGGTAGGTCGCCTCCCCGTTTGGCACTTCCCAATACCCGTTTTCGCCGCCCGCGTTCGTATACAGCGTCACGCTTTCCCCTACGCCGATCGATTGGCTGTACGTGTCCGTATATCCGAACGAGCCGCCGTTCAGGCCGAATACGGCTCCGGTTATTTTGCCGTCTGGCGTCGGGAGAATGCCGACGTTTTTCACCGTCACGTAAAAGCGGACACCCTTTTGTCCGGCATAGGGCTGGGCCGGGTCCGTGCCGAGGTCCGTTACGATAAGATCCGGGCCCGGCGTATAGGGCTGACGCTCCAAGCTCAAAAATTCGAACGACCGGTGGATGATTTTGCCGTTTTTAGCGACGACTTTAACGATATGGTTTTCCATCGGGAGCCCCGTTTTTTCGAAAACAACTTTTTGCGCGCCTTGCGTGTTCGCCGTTTTCAAATTCACCGTCCCTTGCAGGACGTCGTCGATGTACACGTCAGCTTCGCCTAAAGCGGACTCGATGTCGGAATACCAGCGGATTCCCGTACCTTTAAAGCCCATCGCTGCGTAATCGCCGGACGTCGACGTCTCGTGAAGATCCGCTCCGTTGGCGCCGGTTCCGAAGGTCGGTGAAGAATAGTACATATTCGCGCTTTTATGGGCGATATTCGTCCAAAGCGCTTTCGGGGTTTCATCCACAGTGCCTTCTTTCAGCTCGAACCAATCGAAAAATGCAAAAACGTTATCGCTGCTCTTGGCAATGGACAGCACCAGGTTGCTCGTATCCGCCGGCATGGTGACGTTATATTCGACTGTGGTATAAACGTTCGGCTCCGTTCCCGGCAAATCCAGGACCCGATTCAACTGGTTGTCGATAACGAGGTTCACCTTTTTGTTCGCCGCCGCACTATATTTCATTTTCAGGATATAATTGGTGTTGGCTTTGACCGGCGCCTTCAACACGTTCAACCGTCCTTGCGTAAAGTACATGCCAACGAATGTGCCATGGTTGGTCACTCCCTCCAGCTCCGTTTGCTCCGCTTCAACATGCAAGGCCCCCGCCGAAGTTGTCGTATAAGGGGATGCAGGCAAGGTCAGCGAAGAAATAGCCGCCGGGTCGCTCGGCTCAGACTCGTTGCCCGAATCGTCATAAGCGATCAGCGTGTAATAGTGTGCGCTTTCCGGTCTTACGTCATTATGCGAATAACGGGTTACGGCTTTCGGCAGTTTAGCCAGGAGCGCTCCGTTATCGTACAGCTTATATCCGGCAACTGCTTTATTGTCGATAGAAGGCTGCCAGGTCAGCTTGATCTGCTTGTAGGAAACGGCCCGCGCTTCCAGGCCGGGTTTGCTCGGCGCCACGTGCTCCGACGGGGTCAACATATACTGCACCGCTTCTCCCGGCCGGAGCGTTTCCGATAATTGCGCGCCTGAGGCGCCGTTCACGACAACAAAACTGCGCGCATCCGCATATTTGTTCCCTGCGCCAAAACGCTCCCCCGCATACTCGACGCTGTCCGGCATCGTGATATAGACGTTCATCGTCACCGGCACCGTTTCAAAATTAACAAAATTGAGCAAAATCTTATCGGACTTTGCGCCGGTATTGCTGGTTTCGATAGCAGAGGTGTCTACCGCGCGAAAGTATGCTTTTTTCCCGGCCAGCTCGCTCTGATTCGCATACACGTAAGGCAGCGGTTTGCCGTGGGTGCCGTAGGCGAGCGCCAGCCGGCGGAATACGTTCAGACGCGTTTCATCCGGGTCGCTCGGATGGATCCACGCCTCCGCATCGTCGGCGGATTTCATCTCGATATCCTCTTTCAGCAAGCTGTACTCCCTGAAGTAAGCCGCATGCTGCATGACGTAGTCAAGGTAGCCGATCGTACTGCGCATTTCGCGGTCAAAAATGGCGGCAAAGCGGTGATCGAACGTATCGTAGCGGTTATTGTCGGTATGAAAATCGTTGGCTCCCGTCTCGGTCATCATCATCGGCTTCGCCACGCCGTCGCCCTGATATTCGGGGTACGTCTTGAGCGTCTCGACCAAAGCGCCTCCGTCGCCGCCGGCAATACCGGTCATGGTATAGCTGTGGCCATTCGTCATATCGGTATAGTCTTCGATCTGCCTGCGGTAAGCGGGATCGCGCTCCCATCCGTCGGGGGTTCCTTTGGACGGCCAGTACGCCCAGCCCGGTGCAACCGCTTTCAACCAAGGGTTAAGCAAAGCCTTCTGTTCTTTCACATACTTGGCGAGCGCCAAATCGGCGGCGAAAGCGTTGTCAAAAACGCCGGGTTCGTTGTCCAGCTCGATATATTCGAACAGGTCCCCGTTTTCCTCGATTAGCTTTTTATAGTAATCTTTCAGCTTTTCCGGGACGACCCCCGACGCAAGCTCGGCATCCTTGATATAACTTCCGAACGGCAAAAGCACCGGCGCCATATTCAAATCGCGCAGCACAGTCAGCCATTCCCGCGAAAATTGGCCCGCACGGATCACATTGCCGCTGTAAGCGAGTCCCAGCCATTTCACCACTTCCGCCGTCTGCAGGTCGCGGTCTTTCAGCACATGGGACACAAGCGCCGTTCCCATACGGGTGTACCGCCCGTGAATCGGCTCGCTGGCCGGGGCTCCCAACGCCTCAAGCTTGGCATAGTCCCATTCGAACCAGTGGAAATCGTCTCCGCCTGCACCCGCATACAAGCCTCTGTCCAAAGACAGCTTCAGCTCGTTAGGCCCGGCCTTCAGCATTTCCTTCGGAATATAAAGCTCGTAAGTCTCTTTAAATTTTTTGGACGTATTTCCGCCGTTCAAGCCGACAATCTGGATCAAACCGGCCATCGTTCCGTTGGAAAATACAGCCAATTGCGGCACGGATACGTAAGCATCCAGGCTGCGGAAGCTGAACTGCACGCCGTAGTCCGGAACCGCGGCCAAATTGTACGAAATCACCATCGTACCGTTTTTGCCGAGATGGAGCCCTTTGGACACCGAACTCCAGTCCGTGCGGGCGGCCCAGTCGGCCGGAACGGTTACAGATTCCACCGGCGTCTGCTTATAATCGGTAAATTCCGCCGACTTCCCGTCGTCGAGGCCGATTCTCCAAAGCGGCGTATAGGTCTGCGGAGGCTGTTCCGTTCTAACCATTGTGAACAAAGCAGTCGAACGCAAAATGTTTCCGGCAGGCTGCGTCAAAATTTCTTTCAACCGGACTTGAATTTGCCCGGCCGTATAGTTTGCATTGTCCAGCTGGATGGGATTTGCCGCAGCGGTTTGCCAGTGATACCCGCGGTCCGTGCTGTATTCGTACGCGGCCGTATCTTCATAGCCGGGAACCGGAGTCCACCCGAACGTATTCGCGGCATCGTTCTCTACGGGATTCGTCGGTGCGGCAGGCAGTACATAAGGAGCCAAATAAGCGCCCGGTATGACCTGCCGGGCAATTCCCGGCCCCTGCCAGGCGACGGCCAGATTGTCATTCGAAGCGTTTTCCTTGTGAAGCGCCTCCATGTAATACCTTTTTCCACCCATCAGTGTGATGAGCACCGATTTCTGGGTGGGAGCCTTTTCCCATTCCCGAGGATTGGTGTAAACCGTATTGTAGGCTATTTTCTCTTTATGGGCAGGCTCGCCGTCAGGGCTAAGCCACAGCTCGGAACTGTCGTCCGCCGCAATCCAGAACGTATAGCCTCCGCTGACCGGCGGGGTCAGGAACCCGTAAATTTTGGAGCCGTAATAATCGCCGGTATTGCTTGGCGCCTCGAAGTTCGGCAATATCCGCGAACTCGTCGGCGGCGTGTTTAAAGGGATCTGTTCCACTTTGCCGCCGGGGACGTTGTTCCAGTAATCTTGGGTAATGCCGCTTGCCGCCGCATGCGCATGATGCTCCGACTCCGGAAACAGCGGAAGCAGGGGGGCGATAATCGAGAACAGGAGAACGGAAATAAGGAGTTTACACTTTTGCAGAGATCTCATACGATCTCCTCCTTCGTTCTATTTCAGTTCTTTTTGAGACTGTTCGGCGAACTTGTAAAGGTCATCAATGCTGAACGAATTGGATTTGTTGGTCTCATACCATTTGGCGTAGTAATCGTCGACCTGTTTGCCGTCTGCTTTTTCCCAAACCGCTTTGGCATCTTTAACGGCCTGCTCCGCGCTGTAGCCGGCGCCGCCTACCAGAGCTTTCAGCCAAATATCGCCTTTATCGATGTTGTTCGATTTGCTCGTGCTTTTGACGATAGCCTGCAGATCATCGGGCAGAACCGGCAGGAAATCGTAGCCGAGCGATGGAATCGGCCGTTCTTTGTTGATATAAATTTCTTTGGATTTCAGGTTGATATCGAGCAGTTCTTTCTGAGTCGGCACTTCAGGGCGCAGGTTCACCAAATACACTTCCGCGCATTTGCCGAGCAGCAGGTCGGACCTCATCATATTCAGATCGTCCGTGTACAGCTCTTTTTTGTTTTTTTCCGTATCGATCGGCTGCGGACATCCGTTTGATCCTTTTTGCGTATGCGTGCCTTCGATGCCGTTTTTCAGCAAGCTCGCGTTTTTCGGATCGACCATCCAGTCGATATACTGCATAATCGCTTTCGGGTCCTTCGCTTTCGCATTGACAACGCCGACCATTTGCACCGGGGTGCTGATAATCGGGCTGAACTGGCCGAACTGGCTCTTCGGCAGCGCAATCGGAATGACTTTGGCATTCGGATTGTTTTTCTTCAAAGTTTCATAATTCGATATCGTAAACCATGCGCTGTCGATGGCAAAAATCCCAAGCTTGCCGTTCATAAAATCTTGAATGCCTTTTTGCCCGTTTTTATCCGTCAAAAAATCTTTATCTACCAGACCGTCGTCAAACAGACGCTTCTGGAATTCCACCGACGCTTGAAGCCGCTCCCAATCATGCGCCATTTTATCGTTTTGCACAGCCCAATCGATCGAACGGCCGAACATGTGGCTGATGACCGAAAAGCCGACTCCGCTCAAGTTGATGCCGAACGTATCCTTTTTGCCGTTGCCGTCCGGGTCGTCGTTCACGAACGCTTTTGCGACTTTGTACAGCTCTTCGGTCGTTGTCGGCACCTGCAGGTTCAGCTTCTGCAGCCAGTCCTCGCGGATTAACAGGCGATGATGCGGAGCGACGACATTCAAGCGCCCGATTTCATACAATTTGCCGTCTTCCTTCGTTCCTATTTTGCGCAGCAGCGGGTACTTCTCCAAAATTTGCTTATAAGTCGTGCTGTAATTGTCGACCATGTCATCGATCGGCATCAGCAGCTTTTGCGAATACCAACTGTTCCTGTAGTTGGCGTCGTACTCCAGAATCAAGTCCGGCGCGGTCCCGGAAGCGAGCAATGCGTTAAACTTCGGAAACGATTCCCAGCGGGGCACGGGCGTGTATTTGACATCGGCAGGACCGTTCTTGTTGATCCATTCCACCCAGCGGTTGTTCTCCCAATTCCCTTCCTCCGGAGGAATGTTGCCCCGGTCATATACCGAAACGCTGATCGCTCCCCTTTTGCCGGCCTCCGACGCCTTGGAAGCATTCGAACTTGACGTGCCGGCGCCTGACTTCTCGGCCGAGCAGCCCGCCAACGCGGCGGTACAGGCCAACGTGAGCACTAACGCATTGCGGTGACTCTTATTTGCGGTAAACACGGTCATCCCCCTCCCCTCAAGCAGTTTAATTAGCCTTTAATCGCGCCGATCATAACCCCTTTTACAAAATATTTTTGCAAAAACGGGTATATCATCAGCATGGGAACTATCAATACGATCACCCCGGCCGCTTTGATCGATTCCGGCGTCATTTGCTGCAAATCGTCCTGGCGGACTGAATTGAGCTCTTGCAGGACGGATTGGCTGGCCACCATCTGCTGAATCATGACCGCCAAATTCATCCGGGCGCTGTCATTCAGAAACATGAGCACATGCAAAAACGAATTCCAATAGCCCACTCCGTAAAATAACGTCAGCGTAGCCAAGACCGGCATGGATAACGGGATCATAATGCCGGCGAGCAGCCGCCACTCTCCGCAGCCGTCCAACCGCGCCGCTTCCTCAAGCTCTTCCGGAATATTCATGAAGAAGGTCCGAAGCACCAGCATATTGAACGCGCTGATTAATCCCGGCAGCCAGATGGCGCCGTAAGTATCGAGCAGGCCCAAGCTTTTCACAATGAGAAACAAAGGAATCAGCGGCGTTCCGAACAGCATCGTAAATACGATCGCCAGCGTAAAAAAACGGCGTGCATAAAAATAGGATTTGGCCAGCGGGTACGCCGCCATCACCGTAAACCACATGCTGAGTGCTACGCCGACAACGGTAATGACGACACTATTGCGAAAAGCTTTGATCAGATTCGTGCCGGCATACAATGCTTTGTACGCTTCAAAAGTCCAGCCCTGCGGCCACAATGTGACGTGCCCCGATACGATCGCCTGATAGCTGCTCAGCGATAAAGATACGATATGGAGCAATGGCAGGGCGCAGCTTATCGCGGCCAGACCGAGAAAGGCATAGCTCAGCACGTTGAATATTTTTTCGTCCAAAGTTAATTTCATGACGGGAACGCTCCTTTCTTACCACAGTGCTTGATCGAATTTTCTGGCAACCCGGTTCGAAAGGACGACGAAGAAGAAGCCGACCAACGATTCGAATAAACCGACCGCAGTCGTTAAGCTGAACTGCCCTCCCTGGACGCCGACAATAAAGATATAGGTGCTGATGACGCTCGAAACATCGGTTACCGCCGCATTTTGCAGCGTATACACGTGGTCGAATCCCACTTCCATAACGTTCCCCATGCTCAGAATCAGCATCAAAATAATCGTGCTGCGGATGCCGGGCAGCGTCACATGCCAGATTTGCCTCCATTTCGACGCACCGTCGATGCCGGCGGCTTCATACAGATGCGTATCGATGGACGTCAGCGCGGCCAAATAAATAATGGCTCCCCAGCCCGCTTCCTTCCAAATGCCGGAGCCGAGAAAGATCGCGATCCAGCTGTGCTCCTGATACAAGAAAGCGACGGTTTGACCCGTCCATAGCTCCAACAGCTTGTTCACGATTCCGGACTGCTGGGAAAATATCGTGACGACGAGGCCCCCGACAATCACCCATGAAAAAAAATGCGGCAAATAGATCAGCGTCTGCACGACGCGTTTGAACCGCAGCGCGCGAATTTCATTCAGCAGGATCGCGATCAGGATCGGAAACGGAAAGCCGGCGCAAATGCTTAACAAGCTTAACGTAACGGTATTGCGGATGATGGTCACCGTCTGCGGCTGGGTAAACAACGACTTGAAGTGCTTCAAACCTACCCATGGGCTTCCCCATATTCCATCCATCAAATTGTAATTTTTGAACGCTATAACGTTCCCTAAAATAGGCAAATATTTGAAAATGACAAAATAAGCGATGACCGGAACGAACATCATCAAGAGAGGGATATTTTGTTGAAAACGATGGCGCGCTTGCGGCGGCGTATGCTGCATGTCTGATTCACCTCCTTCGGCGGAAACTGGAAACTTTGGAAACTTGAAACCCCAGCCGCTGATGGAATCAATGTACCTCGGAGGTGCCATAAGGCTCAATATACATGAATTTACGAATAAACTCTTTTAGCAAACTGCGGCTGCACTAGGCTTTTGCGAACTTGACGCGCCGATCGATAAACATGAGATAAACCTTTATCGAGGTCTTTCAAAGATGTGAGGGCCGCGTTTAGAGGTAGGCGTTTTCCCGGGAAATACAGGTTCTACTCTTCCTTCCGGTACTCGCCCGGCGTGAAACCGCTGTACTTCTTGAAAGCGCGGATAAACGATATCGCATGCACATAGCCGACTTTGACCCCGATGTCCTGAACGGAATCATTGCTGCTCTGGAGCAGCTTTTTCGCTTGTTCCATCCGGATTTTGACGAGATAATCGACGAATTTTTCGCCGAATTCCTCTTTGAACGACCGGCTTACATGCGAAGCATGCAGCCGAAACCGCTCGCTCAGCGAGTTGAGCGACAATTCCGGATCGGCGTAATGGGTTTCCATATAGGCGCGAATCCGCTTCATTAAAGCATGCGTGCTTCTGACTTCGCGCAAAGCGGCCATCTGTTCCGACACTTCTTCCAAAATACGAAACCAGTGCGAATACGCTTCCTCGATCGTATCGAACCGCTCTATGGCATCGTTCAGCCCCGGCAGCGCCTCCCGCTTCCACAGCTCCTGAAATTCGGCCGGTAGTTCGAGCATTTCCCGGTGCAAATGATACACCATATAATTCATAAGATTGCGGATTTCATCGTACGAAAACAGCCCGGCTTTTAATTCGGTAAAAATTTGCTCCAACGCCGGCCTCCACGCCTCGTCTCCCAGGCGAAAAAACTGCGCCAGCGACTTAACGAGGGGCAAATGCTTATACATTTCTTTCTCGGCTGAAGCTTCGGACTCCCAATGGTAGATGACACGGTTGGTTCCCAACGAAGATTTGAAGCGAAGCACGTTGGCTCCGGCATCGTAGGACTGCACAAGCTCCTGCACTTGGGCGACCGCAGGTCCGACGCCGATCGTAACGCGAAAAGGCAAATGCTGCTCGACCCAGGAGCGCACATGTTCGCAAAAATGAGCCGCAAGCTTCTCGCTGTTTTTTTCATCCGCTTCGGCAAACAGGACTGCGCCCAGCCTGTGAGCGGCCGTCCATTCCGCCCATACCGTCAAACGGAGCTGCTCGGCGGCTTCGTAAACGACGCGGCTCAGCACAAATTTCAGCAGCTCCCGATCTTTCTGCGAGAACATTCGGCATACTTCCATGTACTTGTCGAGCTCTATGACCGCAGCGGCAAGCTGCCTGAAGCCGGAAGGCACGTGCAGCCGCTTCATCTCGGCTTTCCATTCTTCGTAGCCGATCGCCCGGCTGCCCTCAAGCCATTCTTTGAAAAAGTGGCGGCGGCGGAAGACGATATCTTCCTCGTGCTGCTTCTCATAACGGCTGGACAGCTCCATTAAATTGCCCAATGCCCGGTCGATGTACTGGAACTCGTCCTGTTTATCGGCATCGAGCCCGATAGCTTTCAGCTCGGAATACGCACGGATGCGGGCCATAATCGACTCGATCGGCCGGTAATTGCGGTGCGTCACATAAGTCATCCAGACTCCTCCGAGGACGACCATCAGCAGGCCCAGCCCGATCCATACATAGGAAAATACGGAGGTGAACGTAAATAAATGCTCATCGTTGAGGCCGCTCCGGTATTCCCAATTCGTATAGTCCGAGCGGATTCGGGTCAGCTCCGACCCTCTCTTGTTGAATCCCGCTGCTCCGGCGGCATTGGCGGATGCCGTCAGACTGTTGCCTTCGGCATCGTACACGTCGATAAAGCTGACCTTTGAACGGGACATGTCGCCCACCATGCTTTCAATCGAGTCCATGCCGATATTGACGACGACAATCCCCTGCCGTCCGGATAACAGAGGAATTTTGCGAACTAAAGAAACGACCGCTTTGCGTTGATCCGTCTCGGCAAATTCTTTGTAGATCCGCCGGTTCGTCAGATGATACAGCGCAGGGCTCTTCATCATCTCTTCAATGAACGTTTCATCGCCGAAACGGTCGACCTTCATCATCGTGTTGGGACTGATGACCACTTGATCGGAAGCCCGATAAATATACAGCGAATCGATAAACTTGTTGTAGTTCGTCATCCCGCGAATCAGCTCGGTGATTTCATAAGCGGAATAGTAGGGATTTCCTGCAAATTTGTTGTCGAAAAACTGGTCGATCCGCCTATCCGTCTGCAGCTCCTTAATCACATATTCATCTATCGTTTTCAAAGCGTAATCTACCGACTGCATGACGTGCAGCGCATACGTTTCGTTCGCCTTCTCGGCTTCTTTTCGCGATAATTGGCTGATCGCAACAAAAATTAGCACAATAAGCATGGCGGCGATCATGAAAAAAACGGGCAAATAGGAAAACAGAAGCCGGTAAAACCATCGTTTGCTCATACAAAGCGCCCCTCTGATTCAATCCGCATGCAGATTGCGAAATGCTTCCTAACACAAGAAAAACCCGTTCATTTCGGGTTTTTCTCTGATAAGTATGCGCGGATTTCATTTATTTAGAACCGCTACTTGTCCATTCCTTTACCCAAGTTTTGTAATTCAACGTGCATACCTTCCCCTCGTATTCCAACTTCAGAATACCGCTGTTCAATTCCGACTCCATAAACGGATTGCGAATTAACGGCCATTCGTCATACCGGATCTCTTTTCCGTTCAGCAGCCGCTGCCCGTCGTACGCGATATGTAAGACGTCCCCGCTTAAAGCCGTATACGTGATGGAGGGAGTCGGGCTGTCCAGCCGTGATGCATCCACATGCGTTCGGCTCATTATGGCATCTTGGTAGCGGCCGAGTTCAGCCGCAATTTGCCGCTCTTCGCTCAACCCGCTGTCCGACTCCCGGGAGTAATCGCTTGGACTTGCCGCTTCCACGATAACGGCATGAATGAGACCGTCGCTCCGCAGCCTTCGGTTTCCGCTTTCGTCAGCTATCCACCGGTACGGCTTCAACAGCCTCACTGCGATCAAGACCGTTCCGCCGTGGGCGAATATGCGGCCGCCGGGCTTTTCGGCAAGGAGGTAAATGGCCTTGCCGGAAAAGAACCCGTCGATATAGGGATCGCGATCCGACGGGAACGGCTGCCGCGGGCCGTATTGGTAAGCCGTCCCCGCCGGAATATGGTACAGCGCGATTAACGCGCTTCGATGCTGAATGACCTGCTCGTATGGCGACGATCCCAGCCAATTGTCCGCATACCGTTCCTCCGGAGAGCCGAAATCGGGAAACGGATGATTGAAAAAAAGGACCCCGGAAGGCTCATCCGAATCCCAATCGAGCGACCATCTTCTTAGCTGTCCGGACCATATCACATCTCCCTGCTTGCCGTCCGTCATACTGCCGAGCGCAAAGCCGGGCGTGACATAGGTGTATTTGCGAACGCCGGTTCGGCTAATATAACCCAGCCCCTTCAAGCCCCGGCTTGCTCCCGCAAGCTCCCTGGTTTCATGAAAATCGTGAGCTTTCGCGGAAACGGAAGTCACGTCGTGCGTTTCCACATGCTCGAACGGAAAGCTTCTGTCCCGCGCGATGCGTACGAGCATATCGGGCGGCGCGTAAGCGGACAGCGCATTAATGACGCTGTAATGCGGCTCGCCATTGCGCAAATCGGGCGTTCGCCCGCCGAAGTACAGCCAGGCCGCCGCCGTTCCCGCCGGCGAGCTGCCGAACGTCTCGGTCGGGTAATAATCCCGCGAATGCGCGCCGGTAAATACGCCGTTCAGCCAGTCCCCCGCCGTATTGGCCAAATACCAATCGAGCATCATTTCGGCTTTCTTTTTCAGCAAAAGGTCGCCGGCAAAATCGTATAAAGTTGCCAATGCGTTCAAATACATCGCGCTATAAGTGGTCGAGTCGAACTCCCCCTGCCCAAAATGGGAGACCTGGTGAAAATAACGGTCCAAATAGGCGGCGCACCGCACCATAAGCCTGCTTGCATGCTTCCAGTCCGGCCACGTTTGCGCGGTCAAATATCCGGCTGCCGCATTCATGATTTTATGGTTTTCGGTGCCGCTCTCCAGCTCGAACTGATCGTGCAGCAGCATTCGCGCCCTTACTTTTTCCTTTAACTTGGCGCTGTATAGATGGCCGAACCGCAAAAAAGCATCCATATTGGCATAGCGAAAAAACATCCCATGCTCGCCGGGATCGTCGTTGGCCAATCGGATATGATGCAAGGCCAGCTCCGTCTCTCTTTGCATGCCTAACCGCGCAATGGCATCGTACAAATACCTCCGCGCCTTGTCGGAATCGGGGACAGGATTGAGCGGGGATTGCTCCAACATCAGCCGGGCGCGCCGCCGAAACGCTTCTTTCATATGGATATTCGTATCCATAACTACCTCCGCTTTGCGTAGATTTCTCCAAGTACTATAGCTTTCCGGCCGGGAGCAGGCAATAAACAAGTTTTGCCCGATAGACGATTTTTTCGCAAAAGCCCTCCACCCGTGCATCCGAACCTGCACCCTGGTTGAGGGCCCCGCGGGGCGACCGGGCCGCCGTCATGCGGCGCAGCACCGCCGCGCGCTGGGAGCTGCGCACGGTGCGGGCATTCGCGAGGGGCTCGGATGCGCTGGCGGGCCCGAATGCACCGCCGGTGAGGCGCGAAGCCTGCATTGGCGGCGGCCCGAATGCACCGCCGGCGGGGCGCGAAGCCTGCATTGGCGGTGGCCCGAATGCACCGCCGGCGGGACGCGAAGCCTGCATTGCCGGTGGCCTGAATGCACCGCCAGTGGGCCGTGAAGCCTGCATTGCCGGTGGCCCGAATGCACCGCCGGTGAGGCGCGAAGCCTGCATTGGCGGCGGGCCCGAATGCACCGCCGGTGAGGCGCGAAGCCTGCATTGGCGGTGGGCTCGAATGTACCGCCGGTGGGGCGCGAAGCCTGCATTGGCGGAGAGCCACCGAAAAGCCTGCAATTGTGCAGGCTTTTTCGACGGAATCGGCTCGTTTTTGGGAAAAGCCTGCAATTGCGCAGGAATTTTCCACTCTGAGAGGGCCCAGCCCGCAATAGCAGCGGAAAAACTGCAGATTTGCAGGAATTTTGCAAATCAGGCGTATTCAGGAGCAAAAAGATGCACTTTTGCAGGTTTTATCCGTGCGCTGCCAATGATGCGCCAGCTTTGGGCCGCCGAGCGCTCGGATGCGCTGGCAGTGGACGGCAAAGCCTGCAAATGTGCAGGCTTTTTCGACGGAATCGGCGCGTTTTGGGGAAAAGCCTGCAAATGTGCAGGAATTTTCCACTCTGAGAGGGCCCAGCCCGCAATGGCAGAGGAAAAAACTGCAGATTTGCAGGAATTTTGCAAATCAGGCGCATTAAGGAGTAAAAAGATGCACTTTTGCAGGTTTTTTCCGGCGCGCTGCCAATAATGCGCCAGCTTGAGCGACCGAGCGCTCGGATGCGCTGCGGAGGGAGCCGCAAAGCCTGCATTGGCGGAAGGCCCGAATGCACTGCCGGTGGACGGAAAAGCCTGCAATTGTGCAGGCTTTTTCGGCGGAATCGGCTCGTTTTTGGGAAAATCCTGCAAATGTGCAGGAATTTTCCACTCTGAGAGGGCCCAGCCCGCAGTGGCTGCGGAAAAAACTGCAGATTTGCAGTAATTTTACGAATCAAGCGCATTCAGGAGCAAAAAGATGCACTTTTGCAGGTTTTCTCCGCGCGCTGCCAATGATGCGCCTGCTCTGGCGACCGGCTTTTCCTTTTTAGCCCGGATGAGCTGGCAGAGGGTTCAAATGCACTGCCTGTGGGCCGCAAAAACCGGAAGTTCAGCCCCTTCCGGTTTCACTCCCTTTGGAATTAATTCTATGTTCTTGCATTTGATAGTTCACAAGGCTGCTGCTGACCTAAACATGTCCATTCTATACATATCTAATTTGGCTACTGGTCATTTCGATTGGGGGCAAGGGTTTGAAATTGCTTCTCGTCCAGGGAATGGGGGGAGTTCATATCGGAGCGGGAAGTTAGTGGAAAAAGATACATGATAGATTTGGTAAAGAATCAAATTTGATGATTACCGCTTACAATTTTCTCTAGTACCCCGCCAATTATTTCAATCACCAAAATCATTCCCGATTTTGACGTGCTCAACACCGGAAAATCTGGCTATGCCTATAATCAAAGAGTACTTATCCAATTTAGGCAGTTTCATCCATATGTTGTGTTAGGTGTTTTGTAAGGTGAGG
Source organism: Paenibacillus sp. sgz302191 (assembly GCF_057749925.1). Classification (NCBI taxonomy): domain Bacteria; kingdom Bacillati; phylum Bacillota; class Bacilli; order Caryophanales; family Paenibacillaceae; genus Paenibacillus; species Paenibacillus sp. sgz302191. Next base: position 100,699 of record NZ_JBYLHY010000011.1, on the reverse strand, counting down.
TGGCGAGCTTTATTAGGTGCTTTGTGAGGTAAAGCGCCACAAGATGTCAAGATAGTTTTTTAAAATATTTAAGGTATGAAATATTGCATATCGCTCTTTTTTGTTATCCCTAAGGGATCGGTTGTTGAAAAAACTACAGTGGAAATAATGTAATACATTTTCATGACATTGGTGTTCACAGATGGTGGACGTAGCCCAAGCGAAGCGCGGGGGAAAGCTTTTTCTTTTGGATATACCGTGTTGAAATCCCGTGTCCGAATCGCTATGATCAGGGAAAGGGAAAGATGCAATGCCTCATGATTTGGACCGCGCAATCGCGGAGGCGCTGACGGCACAGGGGCTCGACGAAGACTTGGCGTGGGAGAGCTTTGTGTCCTATCTTGACGGCCACAAGGTGCATTCTAAAGCCGGGAAAGCTTTGCCGTTCTTGCCTCTATTCCAAGACCGATCCCTCGAGACTGGGGCACTTATGGCAACGAATGGTGGAACTTGGACCTAGCCAAGGTGCACGACCGCGATTCTACGTGGCACCCTGAGGGCGGGCTCGGGCCGTGCCCCACGACTTCACCGACCCGCGCTGGCTGTTGCCCGCGGTGAGGCGTGGATCGCCCAGAAGCCCGGATTTCGCAGCATCCGCTCGGAGTGGAGCCGTTTCATAATAAAATAGGTCTTGTTTTCAAGGAGGTAAAACATGGATTACATTTCATCGAAAGAAGCGGCGTTAAAGGTGAAACGGTGGCCTAAAGATACCATAGCGGCGGGTCGTCGTCATACCGTTGGTCTTAAATCGGACGGCACGGTGACGGCAGTGGGTGATAATAAATATGGCCAATGTGATGTAAGCGGCTGGCGCAATATTGTCGCGGTTGCGGCTGGTAATGTTCATATGGCGACGAACACGGGTAATGCTCATACAATCGGTCTTAAATCTGACGGTACTGTGGCGGCTGTGGGTTGGAATAAGCATGACCAATGCAATGTAAGCGGCTGGCGCGATATTGTAGCGGTTGCGGCGGGTTGGCGTCGTACCGTCGGGCTTAAATCGGATGGCACGGTGGTGGCTGTAGGTCGAAATAATGAAGGTCAATGCAATGTAAGTGGCTGGCGTGATATGGTGGCGGTCGCGGCGGGTGACTGGCATACCGTCGGTCTTAAATTGGACGGCACGGTGACGGCTGTGGGTAATAATCGGTATGGCCAATGCAATGTAAGCGGTTGGTGCGATATTGTCGCGGTCGCAGCAGGTTATCTTCATACAATCGGTCTTAAATCGGACGGTACGGTGACGGCTGTGGGTTTGAATAAACATGACCAATGCGATGTAAGCGGCTGGCGCGGTATTGTGACGATTGCGGCGGGTAGTAATCATGCCATCGGCCTTAGATCGGACGGTACTGTGGCGGCTGTGGGTTGGAATGAGCATGGCCAATGCAATGTAAGCGGCTGGCGCGATATTGTGGCGGTTGCAGCGGGTTGCGCCCACACTCTCGGCCTTAAATCGGACGGCACTGTGGTTGCTGTGGGTGATAATGAATATGGCCAATGCGATGTAAGCGGTTGGCGTGGCATCCAACTGCCCGGCAATTAGTTTTCTTTTAAACATGGCGTATTCTATGTAACATTATAAGGTGCTTTGTGAGGTGCTTTGTGAGGTGCTTTGTGAGGTGCTTTTCGCGATTCATCGAAACATACAAAAAAACTCGCCCTTCATCCAACCGATGTGGAAAAATGAAAGGCGAGTTCTTCTTCGCGATTATTGCTTATTTATCATTCGATAAATGATAACTGCAGTTTCAGCCCTTGTTGCTGTGCCGAGAGGGTTGATTCCATTTTCGCTTCCTTCTACGATGCCCTGCTTGACTAAGGATGCTACTGCTTCTTGTGCATAAGGTGCGATTTGGGTGCTATCGGCGAATTTGGAAAGATCGGCAGTGTTCCCTGCAACCGAATTGCCGGAAAGCTTTAATGCCCTTGCGCAGAGCACCATCAGGTCTTCGCGGGTAATATCCTTTTTAGGATTGAAGGCGCCGTCTTCCATACCGTTAGCAAGACCTAGCTGCTTGGCAATGCCAAGAGCTTCATAGTAGTAGTCGCTCTTATTCACATCGCTAAAGTTGGATGCGAATTCCGCCTTAAGATTCAGCGCGCGCACAAGAAGTACTACGATATCCGCACGGGAAATTTTTTTGTCCGGAGAAAACGTTTTGTCCGCCGTGCCTTGTATGACACCTTTAGCTGCCAACGCGTCAATTGCTTTGGCTGCCCAGGAGTAAGCTGCATTCACATCGCTAAATTTCGATGAGGCTGGTGTGGTTGGCGATCCGGTCGATCCTTTAGGAGCATCAGGTTTTGACGGCGTTTGCGGTGCGGCAGGTTTAGTATCGGAAGGTGTTCCTGTAGAACCGCTTGACGAACCAGTGTTATTGCCCGAACTTCCACCGGAGCTGCCTCCACTGCCGCTACCACTGCTATTTACTTGAACTGTAGACGTTGCATTAAAGTTTCCGTAAGTAGCCGTAATTACGGTGCTTCCCGGGCTAATTGCAGTCACAAGACCACTGCTGTTTACAGCAGCAATTTGCGGCTGAGAAGACGTATAGGCTGTATACTTGCTGACATCTACCGCAGTATTATCAAAATAAGTCGCTGAAACTACGGTACTATGGGTACCGCCAACATTTAACGTATAGCTGGACGAATCCAAAGATATTCCTGTATAGTTTACCGCTAACTGGATATTATCGGAATTATAGATTACCTTCACTTTATATTGACTAGGTAAGCCCGCAGTTTCAACTGAAGAAAACTGTCCATTCCGTTGATCCTTACCATGGGTTATGATCGTGTAAACGCCGCTGCCTGGTACATAATTATCCACAAAATTCAGACGTAATTTCCCGTTAGGATTTACCGCGCCTTTAATGTTGAGCAGATCATCTTTGCCGCTAAGGTTGAGTTCAAGCGTACCGCCCGCAGATTGTGCGTAATTTCCGCCGATGGTCATTGTTCCGGGAACATTTTCAACGAGAGTTCCCCCGTTGTTCGCGACGTCGCCGCTTCCGAATGCTGTCTTCGAATTGCCCTCAAGCGTACCTCCGTCGATCTGTGTACCTCCGGAATAAGTATTGTCGCCCTGCAGCTTTAAAGTACCCGTTCCCTCTTTTGTCAGCTTACCTGTACCGGAGATGTCGTTCCGCCAGCGATCCAATACGTTGAAACCGCCTTTGCTTGCATCCATTGTCACTGTAACGTCATTCGCGAAAGCGCCGTAACCATCCGCAGCGGCAAAGAGGTTAAGCCGTCCCCATCCCTCGGGATCATCAAGCAGAGGATAGCCGGATGGAAGACCGGTCGTGGCCAATACCCAGCGGCGCTGCGTGCTGTCCAGGTAGGGCAAACGGGTTTCCAACAAGACTTCAGCGCCCTTTGGAACTACCACCGGGTTCGTGGTTGCATTGATCTGGTTAAATCCATATGTCAAACGCTGCGTATAGTCTGCTTTGTTCTTTGCATAATCATTGAAGCGATCCACCGCTGTACCGGTTTGCGTCAACAAATTCGCATGAGCATTGTCATAAGCAGCTTGTTTAATCGCGGCATTGGCCGGATCATTCAAAGTAGCGGCCGCCAGGGCCGTTGCCAAGACACGTCCTCCCATGACATCTAGCGGGGAGTGCATACCGGTTACAATCCGATTGGTTCCAAGTTCCGAAGCCCGGGTCAAGAGCTCCTGGAACCGTTCGGGTACTGCGTAGGCTAATGAGAAAGCGGCGAGATACGCAGCATTCGTATGACCGCTAGGGAAGCCGCCGTCCGAGGCCGGAGTACTGCTTTTTGCGGGAATCAGGGTAGGTATAAGAACATTTTCGCCAAGCTGACGCCATGGTCGAGGATACTGAAAGAAATTTTTGGATGGATTGCCTGATGCATAGTTGCCTCGCAACGTTCCGATCAGAGTTACCATCTTGCCAAGCTCGGAGTTCACATCTCCTGCAGCATTGGAGCCGTTACCGTCGTCATATTTTTTCACTGTGGCATCTGCTGCAACACCCGTAATCGTTGTATATGTTCCCGATTTGGTCCGATACACATCAGTGAGTGATCCTAAACCTTCCGTGACAGAGTATGTTTGATTTCTTCGATCATCCAAGTATGCCGCCGTTTCTTGATCAGCAGTGCGAGCAGCTGCAATATTTCCCACATACTGCATGTTAGCATCCAGCACACTGGGGTTCAGCTTGGTGCCATTTTTCCAGTAATACACCGAATCAGTTACTTTGTCACCAGGTGTCCAAAGATCCAGAAACTTGGAAAGCGTCCCAACGGCAGAATTGGAGCTTACCGTACTATTAGCCGAAGTATTATTTTGATAATTATCTACAAAATACCCCCAAGGCGGTGCTGACTGCGGGGTTACTGTAGTTGGTAATGCCGCCGCACTTGCAAAGCTTCCATTCAGAGAGCTTAGCAGCAGGGGCAATACCAAGGCAACGGATACTTGCTTTCTTTTGAATTTCGTTGTCAAATCATGTCCACTCCTTATGCTATGTTTATGCCTATTATAATCATGCCGAAAAAAAGAGCCCTTAAAAATTTATAGATAAATCTATAAATTTATTGGGGCTCTTTAAACATTTTGTAAACCTCATGATTCTAACCTTGTCTGCTGCAATGTATTCTCTTCTTCACTCAACTCATTAAAATACACAAACACTTGATCCAGCAGGTACGTCAACTGGTAGCTTTGTTCTTTTCCAAGAAAATCGACTAAACCTTTTATTTGTGCTGCCGTATTCTCATCTTTGGCATCATCTTCAAGCTTCCAATTCATGTTTCTGGTCAATTGAATCGTACGAATAAGCTCTATGACAAGTGACTGTTTATCATTATCCATTCTTACCCTCGTTTCATTCAGTTTGAAGTTAGCAAAATGGACCTCCTTTAACAAGAGGATCGAGCTCATTCGTTCATTGCGCTCAATCCCCTGCCGGTTTCTATAAGTTACTCCTTACTTCAGCTCTGCAATAAAGCGATCTATTTCTCCTGCAGGCGTGCTCATTGTCTCATACACTTTCACGGAAACGCCGCTTTGAATTTGATTGAACGACAAGTTTGTAAAAGTCAACGTCTGATCTCCGTTTACCAAACGGTCAGCCCCCATGAAAGGGAATGACTTGGAGCCCAGAATGCCGCCGTTTCCATCCGCCAGTTCGAATTTCAGCTTCGAGAAGCCTCCGTCTGTAATGACTTGCCTATCGCGGGCAATGTCCAGATTCAAGCGAAGCTTGTAAGTGTAATAAGGCGACACGTACGGGCTTCCCCCCACTGTCATTTGCGACAGGAAATAATCCTTAATATTCAGGGTATACGGATACAGCTTGATGCTGTGGCGGTCATCGTCCCCTTGCACTGCCGCCTTATAAGAAGCTATGGTTGATTTGTAGCCGTTATTACCCCCATTCGCCGAATCGCTTGCGACAACTTCCTGTATGTTCATCGTAAAAGCCTCGTTCTCTTCGGAAACCGGAAGCACGAATGCATAGCTGACAACGATCGAAGTTCCGGGCGCTACGCTCGTTTGAGCGGCGGTTTGCCTTACGCCCGTATAATCATGGCCGCCCAAGCTGGAAAGCTCCGTCTGAAATGCCGGCATAGGCACAGGATTTTGCCCTTTATTGCTGATGCTGAACTTGGCGAAAGCTACCTTGCTGCCTTGATCTTTATTATCCGTTACATGCAGCTCGGTAAGGGCTACGTTCAGATCCTGATGAATGACATTGTTCCATGGTTCAAACGCGATCGGTGTGCCGTAAGTATAATTGTCCGCCGTTGTTCCGCGGTTTTGCAGTTTAACATTCAACCGGCCGATACTGAAGTTCACCGTTTTAGCTTGGCCTGCAGCATCGGTTTGGGTAAAGCTTTCCGGCGTCAGCACATTGAAGCTTTCAAGCACTGTATCCATCTTGGCGTGAATGACAAAATGAATGTACGTTTTTTCGCCGGGCTCTAAAGAAATGTCTTCCCCTTCTAACCGTTTTCCGGTATAAAAGTCGCCCTTGCTTTTCCCGTCCAACAGAAGCGCCGGAATGGTTTCCGTCTGATCCGACGGATTTTCAACCAACAACTTCACAACATAATCCACGCCTGAAGCCGTATTGCTTTTATTCCATTCTACGGTCGTGTAAGTAAGCGGAGATTGCAGCATCGGGATCGCAAAAGGCTCTCCCCATGCCTTCGATGCAGCTGCGTTTTCAAATTCAGAACGGCTGCCGCTCCAAACAGAGCCGCTTACAGGTATAGTAAGCAAAGTTGTTTCCAGCTTCGGAAACACGTTGTAATTCACATCGATCAGGGACAAATCCTTCAAACTAATTTCCGTTTGCCGGTTTATCAATTTGTAGTAAGTCAGCTCAACCTCGGAGTTCGGCTGGATGCCGCGTGCATTACTGCTGCTTGGACGAAGCGTATACACGGTCCCCTCGCTCGTCGTAGCCCGCAGTTCATGATCGGGAACGCGAAGCGTCTGACCGCTCGTATTAGCAATTCTTATAACGGCCCCCAGACGTACGCCTGCTGAAGTTTTTTCATTATAAATACCCTCTGCCTTTACATGCAGGCTCTCATTTATGTGATAAACTGCAGCGCTCGTGGCGTCGGATGCCGCATCATAGCCATCCGCCCAAGCCGGTAAGCCGGACATCAACAGCGAAGCGGACAAAACAAAAGTCATAGCTGCTTGTTTTAGTTGGATCTTCATGTGACAAGTTCCTTTCTTATTAAGGGGATTATTCCGCATGTACTTTGGTGCCGTCAGTCAGCTTATCGGAAGGATTTAGAACGATCTTATCGCTGTTCTTGAGTCCTGCGGCTCCGGTCAAATAAAGCCAATCCTCATTTTTCACTTCCGTTGTCAGCTCGACAGGATGAACAATATCTCCGTCGAGCTTGTAAACGATCGATTTGCCGTCTTTCGTAATGACCGCTGTCTTCGGAATCTCCAGACGAGTCCCAGCCTCACCTGGAGTACTGCCGAAGGCAACTACGGCAACCGCTCCGGCATGCAGCGCTCCGTCCGTATTCGTTACCGACAATTTAACCGGGAATGTATTGTTATTCGTATCCGAGACCGGACTGACGAAAGATACTGTCCCTTCAAAAGTTTTGCCAGGAATGCTCGGCAATGTGACTGCTGCCTTAGATCCCTGCTGGATGGAAGCAACCATATTCTCAGGCACGCTCACTTCCACCTTCACTTGATCCATATTTACTATGGTATATAAAGCGCCTCCGGCCTGTGCCATCTCGCCGGCATGGACGTTTTTCCGGACAATCACCCCGTCGATCGGGGCTGCGATTGCCGCATTATCTAGGGCATGCCGGGCAATGTTCATTGCCGCCTCCGTGCGCATTACGTCCGCCCGCAAAGCGTCAAGGGTGTTTGCCGTCGCCCCTTCCTTCAACAAATCCAGCTTTGCTTGAGCGGAAGAAAGCTGCGCATTCGCGGATTGCTGCTGCGCCAGGGCGGTGGAATGAGCCGATTTTGCTTTCTCATAATCGAGCGCCGCTTTATCTCGTCCTTCTTCGGTGACTTCACCTTGTTCAAAATAATTCCGCGCCTGATTGTAGCCCTTCGTCACCAAATCAAGCGCCGCCTTCGCCTGATCGACCCCTGCCGCCGCCTGTGTGATTGCAGCCTTGGCCTGCTCCACTGCCGCCCCAGCAGCGCGAACATCCTGCGAACGTGCGCCGGCTTCCGTATCTGCCAACTTCGCTTGCGATGCGGCAAATCCCGCCTGCGCCTGATCGAATTGCTCGGACAGATCGTCGGTCTCCAGTTGAACGAGCACATCGCCTTTCTTCACTTTCGCGCCTTCCTCCGCGTTGACACTCACTGCTTTACCGCTGATTTTGGAAACCACTTGCACGGTTTGGTCGGCTGCAATTTTGCCGCTTGCTCCTGCAGCACTCACGCCTCCCAGTGTGGTAACCTTCACCGAAGGAAGCTGCGGCTGCACGGATGCGCCTGCCGAAGAAGAGCTGCAACCGCTAACGACCGCCATAGATCCCGCCAGTATACTTAATGATAATAGCACGTTCAAATGTTTTCTCATCTCTATTCACCTTACTCCCCTTTGATATTAACTTTGACGATCGCATTCATGCCGGGCGACAGATCGAACCCTTTTTGATCGTCTATGGAAATTTTTATATTGACACGCTGTGTAACCTTGGTGAAGTTACCGCTCGTACTGGTCACAGGAAGCAGGGAGAAGGTTGAAGCCGTCGCTTGACCGATCTCTTTCACTTTGCCTTGAAATTCAGCCCCTTCGTAAGTATCCAGCTTGAACGAAACCGGTTGGCCGATATGTATTTTATTGATGTTGGTCTCCTCAATTTCCGCCGATACGTAAAGCGAGCTCTTATTGACGATCACCGCAACGGATTGCCCGGGGGATACGACTTCCCCCACCTTGGCCGATGTCTGGATAACCGTTCCGCTAATGGGAGCGCGCAGTGCCGCTTGATCCAGCAAATTGTTGGATAGATTCGTTATATCCTGCTGGCCGACGATTTGATCTGCAATTACCGCATCGCCTATCTTCACGCCTAATGAATTGATTTTACCGGAAATCCGGGGCATCACCCGGTACAGATCTCCCGAAATCCGCGCATCCTCCGTGCTCACAAAGTTTGCGTTTTGGTACCAGTAATAATAACTAATGCCACCGCCGCTAAGAACTATGACAGCTAAAATAACATACAAAATCAGCTTGCGCTTCATTGCTTCCCCTCCAACATGCGGTCTTTGTGTTTGTTCATGCGTTTCCCCGTATTAAGCTTTTTGTACGAGCGGCTCATCCGGCTTTTTCTTAAGAATCAGCAATAACAGTAACGGGATGCAAATAAAAGCCGGCAAAGCAGAAAGAAAGAAAGTATCTGCGATCGAACGGACCATCGCCTCTTTCTGCAAAATGCCCGAAAATTGAGTCATGGCTACTGTGCGGGCGGCGGACAGGTCCAGCCCTCTTTGACCCAGCATACCGCTTATTGCCGAAATGAATTGATTCGCGCTATCGGATGTCGACGGGACATTTTCGGACATTCTAAAGAAATGGAAATATTGGCGGCTGCTCATAATACCCGTTAACAGCGCGATCCCCATCGAAGACATGACCTGCCGCAATACGTTCGATAACGACGAGGCATCCGAGATTTGCTCTTTCGGAACATCCATCATACCGACCGTACTGATCGGCATCAAGCAAAGTCCGATACCGACAGACCTTATGATCAAAATCGTGTTCACCCAGGATAAAGGCGTATCGGCTGTTAATGAATAAAGCTTTAATGTAGTTATGCCCAGGATCGCTAAACCGGTCATGCCTAAAGGCAGAATTCCCAATTTGTCCAAAAACTTGCCGCTGATCGGCATCATAAGAGCCATAACTATCGCTTGAGGCAGGAGCAGGATCCCGGCCTCCATGGCGTTCAAGGATAATATATTTTGCAAATAAATCGGCATCAGGAAGGTGCTGCCCATCATGGACATCTGGACAAGCCCGGATATTAGCACGCTGGAGGAGAATTTAATATTGGTTAACACGGACAAGTTCATCAGCGGCCGCTCTTTTGTAAGCTCCGCCCATAAGAGTAAAGCCAAACTGACAGCAGCGACAAAAAATAAGCTCAGTATATAAAAAGATGTCCAGCCCTCGGTCGGAGCTTTACTTATGGCGAACAACACCGTACCAAAAAATGAGACGGAGAAGATGGCCCCGGTGAAATCGAACTTTTTGCCTTTTTCCTTCGCCGAAACGTCCTTGATCAGAAAGTAGCAAGCCGCCAAAGCTATCAAGCCTATGGGAACATTAATCAAAAACAATAATCTCCAGCTAAAATATTGAATAATGTATCCGCCCAAGGTAGGCCCCAAGGCAGGAGCTACCATCGCCGCAATGCCCCATACGCCCATGGCTAAGCCGATCTGTTGGCGCGGTACGATGCTGTATATGACAGACATGCCGATCGGCATGATGAATCCGCCCGTAAACCCTTGAAAAATACGAAAGGCAATCAAACTGGAATCATTCCACGCAAATCCGCATAACAAAGAACCAATTGTGAAGCCTGCCACCGACACAACCAGCACTTGTTTGCTGCCGAACCTGGTGCTGAGATAACTGCTTGCAGGAATCACCACAGCGGAAGCAAGCATAAAACCGGTTGCCACCCACTGCACCGTGCTGGTCGGAACGCCGAATACGAGAGACAATTTGGTCAATGCCACACTGACCAAGCTGCTGCTTAACACCGATAAGAAAGTGGCCAAAATAATAGCGACAAGCGGAAGCCAGAAGTTCGCTTCTTTTTTTTCTCCATCCACAACTGCCGGGATCTCTTCTAATTGATCTACAGACATCGTTTTTCTCCCCACCCTCTTCTATAGATGAACTTTTACCACCGAGCTCATGCCTGGTATGATATTCAGTTCTTGCTGGTCATCGATAGAAATTTTGACGGCAAAAATTTGCGTAACCTTCGTAAAGTTTCCGGAAGAGGAAGCCGTGGATGAGAAGGCCGCTGCGGTAGCCTCCCCGATCTCTTTCACCTTTCCCGTGAATGTGACTCCCGGAAAAGCGTCTATTGTAAACTCGGCATCCTGCCCTATAAATACCCGGCGAATGCTATCCTCTTTGATGTTGGCGGTAATGTACAAATTTTGCTTGTTTACTACCGTAGCTACCGTTTGTCCGGCGGAAACCACTTCACCGGGTTTCGCATTGATTTTGACCACCGTTCCGTTCGATGACGTGCGCAATACCGCCTGATCAAGCAAACTTGCCGACAAATTAACAAAGTCCTGCTGGCCGACGATTTGGTTCTGCATCACGTTTTCGCCTTCCGCAACCTGAAGGGAATGAAGCTTTCCCGTTAAACGCGGGATAATCCGATACATATCTCCGGCTACTCTGGCATCCTCGGTTTTAATAAAATAATTCACTTGATACCAGTAATAAGAGCCTCCCCCTAATCCAACCAATAAAGAAACGCTCAAAATAACGTACAGGATCAATTTTTTCTTCATGTTCTCTCTACCTTTATCGTCTTAGTGAAATGCTTAACGGTTTTTCTTGACCCCATATTCATAAAGGCCGGCATGTCGTTGAGTTCCCTCCCTATAAAATGGACTTGAGGTATAATTTTGGGCAATCGTTATACTTAGAAATATAGCCTCTTTTCGAATCATATTCAAGAAAAATTTTACTCGGTGTTCAAAATTGAGATTATAGTCCAAGTGTGATAATCTACTTGAAGAAGAGTACGTGATTGAGGAGCTGATCATCAAACATGAATAAGCGTAAAGAACGTGTCATTCAAAAGGCTTATGAATTGTTCCAGGCAAACGGATATCATGCGACATCCATTCAAGAGATTATTCATCATAGCGAGATCTCGAAGGGATCTTTTTATAATTACTTTGCTTCCAAGGGGGAGCTTTTGAAGGCGGTATTTACATCTGTTTTCAAAAAACTTGAAGAAGAAAGAGAAGCTCAGCTCATTGGGGAGGATCCTGCTGATATTCATATATTTGCCAAACAAGTGATTATATCGCTAGAATTAAACAACGAAAGCAAAAGCACGCTTATCCTTGAGGATGCTCTTGTTTCCAATGAGCCCGAACTTACCGACTTTATTAGAAAAATCAATTTCAAATTTATAAATTGGGTACATGACCGGTTTCAAGACATATTTGCCGAGGACAAAAAACCTTATTTACTGGATTGCGCCATACTTTTTACCGGCATCATGCATACCCTGCTTCGCTTTAACAAAACAATCAAGGCCCACGTCGGATTTACGAAATTAATCGAATATGCGGTTCAGTCTGTCCAATCGATTTTGGACGATGTGAGTGCTAGAGGAGATCAAATCTTCTCCCCTGAAGATATTCATAAACTCTCTCCCGATTCGGATGAAGACGATTATTTCAACAGTCAATTTTCACTGGCGACACTCAATTTCAGAAAGATTATTGACAAAAATTTGGCAAATGACCAATTGCAGGCTTCCACGTGTTTGAAGTTTGTGCATTTTATTCAAGAAGAACTCTTTGTCAGCAAGGAACCTAGAGTTTTTTTAATTGAAAGCGCGCTATTGTCGCTGGAAATGTGCCAGCAAATTAGCAGTACAAGCGAATTCGAAAATTATCGAAGGATTGTGACCAAGCTGTTGTAATGCATGTTATCGCGGCGGCTGGCAGTTGCGTCAGCAGCCGCGATAACCCGTTAAATAAAAACGCCCGCCCCAAAATGGGCGAGCATCTATTGGCATTCACTCAGGAGTTTGTTTCCATGGAGAGTTTCAATTCAAATATTAAACTTTCTATATTTTTTTTCTCTTTAGCATAAATATCATGTAGATTCGCGATAACGTGATCTTTCATTTTTTCATCTTGAACCAAAGAGTATTTTATACACATATTTCGAGTGACTTCTGCAAGTACTTTTATATTTTCAAAAGATTCCTTTAAAAATTTATCATGGATAATGTTGTTCTCCATAAAATAACTAACTCGCTCAGCCATAAGCTTTTTATGGTCGTATAGAACATGAATCGCCTTCATAAGCCAATGATAACTTTGCCTATCGTCAGCGCTTTTTATTAATATAGGGTAAATGTTTAAACCAAATATAAACTCGGTATCATGAAGCGGCTCCGTGATCATTTTGTATTTATTGGAAGAATTAACGGAATTCAAATAACCGATTAGTTCTTCAATTATGAACGGGATATCCAGTGTATATGTTTTCTGGTAATCAACATGCAATATTTGCACATCGAAATTTTCTGAATTAGAATCTTTGAAATCGCTTTTGAACGCATTTAAAAAATCTGTAAAGGTTATAGTTTCATACGAATACCGGCCATCCTTAAAAAAATCGGCGACGTAAAATATTTGGTTGGTTAGATTATATCCGAAAATAAAGAGGTCATGGAAATAGTGGTTCTTTTGAAATAGCGGGTAAGCAGGAATATAAAATGTATCTACACATAAATAAATATATCCGGACTTATCAATCGATTTTGTGATTAATTCCAGTATATCAATGTTATGATCCTGGAGCAGTTCACGTTTGAGGTATTGCCGATTAATTAAAGGATAATGGATTCGTGCAAGCGGCTGGTAAAACATTAACCAATAGTAATTCATTTCTTTTTCTTTGCTAATGTGAAGCTGGATATGATTGGAATACAACCAGTTTTTAAAGGAACTGTGGCGAGAAAGTATCGAAATCATATTTGCATTTCTGGGGTACGAGGTGATAGTTGGATAAGTCATTTCTAATTTTTTTTCCATATAGCCCCTCCAGCCTTTAAATTAACACTCTGCTTTCCACATACGAAACTAAACTTTGAACCGTCGGAAATTTATTCATATGAATATATTCAGTTTCAAACTCAAAGTCAAATTCAGTCTCTATTGAAACAAGCATTTTAATGAAAAGAATGGAGTGCAGCCCAAAGTCTGTCAATTGGCTTTGTAAATCTATCCTTTCCAATGGAACAGCAACTTCCAAATTTGAATTTATAATCTCTTTGATCTTTGATAATAGGTTTGTATCCTCAATCATTTGAGCCGCTGCATGTTCTTGCGCCATGAAAGCCATATATTCGGTTGCCGGCAAAGCTTTTCTGTCTATTTTCCCGTTTAGGGTATAGGGCATGTTATCAAGTTTGAAAAAATAGGAAGGAATCATATAGTCAGGTAAAATATGCCCCAAAAATTCTCTCAAATCTGCAGACAAGAGATCATGATCAGATAAATAATAGGCGCATAAATAACTATGGCTTTCCTTGTCCTGCCATGAGGAAACTGCAGCCTGGCGAATAGATCCATTTTGTAACAGGGCAGACTCGATTTCTTCCAGCTCAATCCTATGCCCTCTTATTTTCACTTGATTATCTATTCTTCCGAGATATTGTATATTTCCGTCTGCAAGCAATTTGACCCGGTCCCCAGTCTTGTACATTCTTTCGCCTGAAACATGGGGGTCTGCAACAAATCGCTCCAATGTAAGCTCCGGCCTGTTTAAATAACCCCTTGCAAGACCGAGCCCTCCTATGCACAGCTCCCCTTCTTGACCTTCCTCAACAATATGATCATTTTCGTCCAAAATATAGATTTTTGTATGGAGGATGGGTTTGCCGATATCAATATTGTTTTTCTCGGTTAAATCGCTTACCGTGGACCATACTGTTGTTTCTGTCGGTCCATACATATTATAAATTCTTGCATTTGTGTTTCCTCTGATCTTGTCCAATAATAACTGTGGCAATGCTTCACCCCCAATCATGATCTCCTTCAGGTTTCGAAGACACCCGAGCTGCTTTTCATTATGATTGATCAACAATTGCATCATGGATGGCGTTATTTGCAGCATATCAATACAGCTATGAACTATGGTATCGGCAAGCAGTTTAGGATTTTTTTGCGTATCTTCATCCGCCAAAACTACCGTCAATCCTTTGGTTAGGGGCAGCAGCACTTCCAACACAAAAATGTCGAATGATATTGTCGTCAGCGCGAGAATTTTCTTTCCTTCCGCAAAATCAATTAACTCCGTAATCCCGTTAATAAAATTTACGACTGACTTGTGCTCAATCATTACCCCTTTAGGCTTTCCCGTTGAACCCGATGTATATATGATATAAGCCAAATCATCAGACAGCGGTTCTTCACTTATACTTCCATCTTGTTCAAATTCATAGCCGCCCGGTTCATCCACACATAAGACCTTTATTTGACCGGCTTTTTCCGCCGTCATTGAATCTGTTATCAATAAGGATGCATTACTGTCTGCCAGCATGTATTCCCTTCTTTGTTCCGGGTATTCCGGATCAATCGGAAGAAAAGCCGCGCCCGCTTTTAAAACTGCCAGGATGCCTGCAACAACGTCTACCGATCTTCTCATCATGATTGCAACTGTATCTTTTTTGTTCACTTTTTCGATTTTCAATCTATAGGCAATGCGCTTTACTTTATTCAGCAGTTCGCTGTATGAAATCGTTTTCTCCTTAAACATAATAGCCGTATGATCAGGAACCTTATTGGCCATTTTTTCAAACAATCCGTATACGGTCGTATTTCCCAGGAAATTACCATCCAAGATTTGATTTGATTTTTTTTCTATAAACAATAAGTCCACCTCATTTCTTCTTATACAAAGCGTTGACATGGATTTTAAATTAGCTTGTTCTTACAAATACAGTCTTTTCCCTTTCGACTCCCAACGTATCTCTAGCCATCCGGGACAATACACTATTTAGCCCGCATTCAACGTAGTACTCGAAGCCGGCCAAACGCAAATTCTCCAATGTTTTCGTCCATAAAACAGGTGAATATAATTGTTTCACTACTTTTGATTTTATTTCGGCTGCATTTGTCTCTGCTTCGCCGTTTACATTTAAATATATGGGAATGGCAGGTTCGGTGAACTTGATGTTTTTTATTTCATTGCTATAAATGTTCGCAGCAGGCTCCATAAGGCTGCAATGATAGGGTCGATTTACTTTTATTGGGATCACCTTCACATCCATTTCCTGTGCAATCCTGCGAAAAGCGTCCAGTCCCTTCATGTTGCCGGCTATAGTAACTTGATTTTTCGAATTGTAATTTGCCAGTCTGACGTAGCCATTTTGAACCGAAGCGCAAATAAGCTCGCACATTTCCGCCGACATGTTCACAGCAGCCATGCCATAGGAGTCGTCTTTCAAATCCGATTCCGAAGCTATGATCAGCTGCTTTACAAGCTCAAACGCGTCGCGTGTCGAGACGACTTGCGCAGCTGCTAATGCAGCGTATTCACCAAGCGAGAAGCCTGCTAATGCCTGAAAAGCATATCCCCGCTTGATAGCCACTGTGAAGGCACATAAATCAATCACCAACATGCTGGGCAGAGAGTAGATTTCCTGAGCGAATGTTTCTTCTTGTCCGTAGAAACACAACTCAGCCATATCGTAGCCCATTACGCTGCTGGAAGTTTTAAATAATTGACGGCAGTCGTCATCCAGATCATAAAAATCTTTTCCCATACCAATATGTTGTGAACCTTGCCCCCCAAAGAGACATGCGGCCTTCCCTCTATTAACCATGACTGACTCACCTCTTATGAATTAAGACTTACTGACTGTTAAGAAACCTCTAAGTTTTTATAAAATTCCGCTTGCGTTGTGTACAGCTTGTAATATTCGCCCTGCTCATTCATCAGCTGCCCATGATTCCCCAACTCGACCATCTCGCCCAATTTCATAACTGCGATACGATTGCAGAATCGGCAGCTGGACATGCGGTGGGAAATATAGACGGTTGTTTTATCTTTGGTAAGTCCGGCAAAATTGGAATAGATCTCATATTCCGCCTTTGGTGAAAGCATCGCGGTGGGTTCATCCAAAATAATGAGCGAACAATTTTTAAACAGCGCTCGAGCAATGGCCAGCTTCTGCTGCTGCCCGCCTGATAACTCGATTCCATCCTGATTAAAAAGACGTCCAAGCTCCGTATGCATATGCTTCGGCGAATTCTCAACGGTTTTATTCAAATTCAGATTGTCAATGATCTCCGTAATTTCTTCCTCATTATATTTTTTATCAAACACAATATTATCCAGAAGTGAAAAGTTTAATATGTTGAAGTCCTGAAACACGGCTGTAATATTTTTCATATAATCGTCAAGGGTGATGCGATGAATGTCGATCCCATTCATGAAAATCTGCCCTTTCGTCGGCCTATAGAACCTTAACAACAGCTTGATCAGTGTTGTTTTACCCGCGCCGTTTTCGCCTACAATTGCCAATTTCTCATTGGCAAAGATCGTCAGGTTTAAATTTTTTATGGTGTAATGATCTTGCTCCGGGTATTTAAACCACACATCAACAAATTCGATTTCAAGCTGAGCGGAATCCAATCTGTAATCGGAAATATATCCGGCATCTGTTTGACCCAATTCATTCGATGTGATTGTTTTCAAATAGGCAAAATAGGTTGAAAGATGCATTCCGGCCTTTTGAAGGGAGATGATGCAAGCTGATATACCGAATAGAGCGGCCACGAAAACACCTAAGCTGGTAATATAAACCACAATCTCCGACAGCGAAATAACTTTGTGGAAAGCAAGCCATCCGATATAAAAATAAACGGCTCCATTTATGAGTACTTGTAACGTATTCGAAAGGATGCTCATTAAAGTAAATGCATGAACGGCTTTCGTTACATCTCTCTTCATATAATTGAAATAATAATGCATCTTGTCGACGATCCACTGGCCTAATTTATTAATCCTCATTTCTTTGGCATAAGCAAAGTCAGTGGAAAGCTCCTGAAAATAACCGATTCTGCGGCCGATATTCACCAAGGAATGGCTCCATACTTGGAATTCTTTGTCTGCCGCAATCGTATTCAGGATCACACTAACAAAATAGGTGAATAACAATACGATAAAAACATAAGGTCCAAACGTTAGAAGAATGCTAATAACGCCAAAAAGCTGCAGTGTATTGGCAAAGAGCTGCTTGGAATCGATGATTGTATTTTTCAAATCCATAAAATGAGCTTGCCCGGGATAAAAAATTTCCATCGCTTTTTGCCTGTTATCGATAATCTTGGGGTCTTCAATTTGCTGATAGGATAAACTCATTGTTTTCAAATTGATTTCTTCTAGAAAGATTGTCTTAAATCGCAGGATTTTCTTTTGCTCGTATGTCCAAAACACGCCGTCTATGGAACGCAGCGATAGTTCAATGAGACACATCAGACCTACATACAAGAGTGTATGTGTCCATCTTGCTTGTCCGGTTAATTCATCTACAATCCATTTTAAGAAAAAAACACTGTTAAAGGGATGAATCGCTCTCACCCCTACAATGAACACACTATTCAAAATGTAAATTTTATCAAATGACCCTATCTTCCTGTACAGAAGATAGATATTCCAAAAATACCGTATCATCTCTTTCGTTCTATCAAGTAATTTCCCCAAGCAGCTTCCCTCCGCTCCAACTAGTGTGACATGATGACATTGTCTATAGAATTTCTTTGTAGTAGCGTGACTGTATTTCGTACATACCTTGATATAGGCCATTTTTATTCAAGAGTTCCTTGTGCGTTCCGTATTCCACAATTTCCCCGTCATCAAGCACACAAATTTTATCGCTAATGGACGAACTGCTCAAACGATGCGAGATAAAGATGGTCGTCTTGTCCTTTATTATTTTTGAGAATGTAATATACATTTCGTTTTCGGCGATCGGAGACAAACTGGCGCTTGGCTCATCCAAAATCAAAACAGGACTGTTCTTGTACATCGCTCGGCAAAAAGCCAGCTTTTGGGCTTGTCCTCCTGAAAGCTCTACACCGTCACTATCAAACCTTCTTGATAAAATGGTTCTTTCCCGATAAAGAAGAGACTGAATTTTTTCCGACAGATTGTTTTGACTAAGTAAAGAATGAACAAGAGGGTCATATTCGGTCTTATCTTTAAAAGTAATATTTTCGTATACACTGATTGCAAAAATTTTAAAGTCCTGAAAGACGGTCGATAAGGCGTCCATATAGCTGTCATAGTCGTAATCTTTTATATTAATGCCGTTATAGAGTATAGCTCCGGACGTTACGTCGTACAGCCGCATCAGAAGCTTGATCAAGGTTGTTTTACCCGCTCCGTTTTCGCCTACGATTACAAGACACTCGCCGGGCTCAATGGTCAAATTAATATTTTTCACAATCAACCTGGGGTTATTGGGGTAATGAAAAGAAACATCGATAAGCTCAAACTTCCCTGGCGGACTCCCCGGTTCTATTTTTATTTTTTTTGAACTCTCCCTAAGTTCGCTTCTACGTCCCAAAAAAACAAAGAAATCGTCAATATAATTGTTTATGTTGTATAGATTCACGATATGGTCGAACAATGCCCGAAAGCTATCGCTGAATTGTCTGATCCCGTTCATCAGAACAATGAAGTTCCCTATAGTCAGTCCTTTGAAAATGACCGAAAACACAAGAATAACGAGGATTGTGATCTCCTGGGTTATATTTATAAATGTACTGCCCAGCAGTCCCTTCCTTTCATTTTTGATTGTTCTATCAAAAAACGAGAAATATTCATTTCTGTTTTCATCTCCTTTTCGGGTAACAAAATCTTTCAATCCGAATAATCTTATTTCCTTCGCAAACTTTAGCTCGGTAGCGAGATTAATAATGTAACGCCATTTCCTGTCGATGGGTAAAGCTTCTCTGTGAATTTGATAATTCTTATTTTGTATCTTTAAGCTGATAAACGTATTTATAAGGGAAACTGCCAATACGATGATGATCATGAATGGATTTAACAGCGACGCTAAATAAGTAATAAAACCCAATTGTGCGATAGCAATAAAAATGCCGTTTACCGCCGCTAAATACCTTTCCAAATTATCGCCATTTGCGAGTACAAAAGAAGCCCGATTCATCTCCTGAATAATGGATTGATCTTCTGTGTATTTATAGTCCATATCAATCGATTTCTTGCAAAACATTGCAGTCAGCGGAACGAGCAGCCATTTGGAATGCAGCGTCGTTGCGCTTTTAGTATAAATCTGAGCATTCGTTACAACAAGATTAGCAATGAGCATCGCCAGAGTAATTTTACATATATAAAGCAGTCCGTGGTCAAATTGAATAGCATCAATTAAATATTTAAAGTAGATGATTGTAATAAAAGGCGCAACAGCATTACAGACAATATGTATAAAAGAAACGAGTAAGTAAAATTTATTATTTATAAACACCAATTTAAACAAACTTATCAGATTCTTTACGATTCTAATCTTCACTCAGTCAGCCTCCTAATAAGCGTGGGCCCCATCAAATCGAGCCCTTGGGAACATGCAGGAACTTTCCCTGTATGTTCCCCCTTGTAAGGAGCTCGTCAAGTCATTTAGTCCAATCATTGATCGAGGAAGGTGTCCAAGGTTTGATGAAATTTGTCATTCCGGAAATTTTCCGCTAAATTTTTTACCAGCAAATCAAGAATCGCCGCTGCTTCTGCATCGTCTACATAATTCTTTTTATATGAGGCGGAAACATGATAGATTTGATTAAAGTTCTTAATCTCCAGATCCAACGTAAACTTTGGAATATTGACAGCGTACGGGATGTCCTCCGTGCTTCTGTACTTTTTCAATGAGTTATCTTCGAAATCCATATAAAAGAAGAACTCAGGTTTTGAGCTTTTTAAATCCCCAATTAGATGGTTGTACTGATAAAATTGATTTTTAAGTCCTCCTATCGTTGTTTTCGTCACATTTTTCATATAGTCGTCTAACGACTGTTCGGGCTGCAATTCTACTCTGATTGGAATCAGGTTTGTAAAGACGCCTATCGAATGTTTAAATTCCGGTACATATCTGTTTAACACAGGCGTAAGAATCGAAATATCTTTCTTTTTTGTAATTTGGGCAAGCGACAGCATATATACGCCTAAGAAGATATTAAAAATCGTGGTCTTTCTTGACTTGGCAAACTCCAACATCGCATCGGCAAGCTCCGAACTTAATTCGATTGAAGTATGCCCATAAGCATGTTCGTCTGCTTGCTTGCTTTCGAATGGATTTGTAAAATCAAATCCGCTAAGCTGGTCTTTCCAATAATTGCCCATGTCTTTGTACTCATTGGAAGTATAGAAAATCTTTTCAAACTCAACATACTTCGAATAAGGGCATAGAGGGTTGCCGGGTAAGTCATTCGTTCCAAAGGCCTCCATATGTTCCTGAAGAATAGTTGTAGAATACCCGTCCAGCAGAATATGGTGGAAATCAAAGAATAACAGTTTTTTATCAGGAGCCTCAAACAGAGTCAGATTAAACAACGGGTACTCGCTGAGCTTGAACGTTTTCAGGTATTTCGTATAGTCAATATTCGCCGCTGAATCGACTTTCACTCGTTGAATTTCGATGGGCTTCATCGGATTGACGACCTGCACCAATTTTTTGTTTACCGTTTTAAAAGTCGTTCTTAACATGTCGAACTGGCCAATAAATTTGTTTGCATTAATAACTAAATCCTCGTACTCATCTCCTGATTTGTCCGATACGAACCCGATATTATAGACATTTTTATTGTGCGCTAGCCGATAATCAAAATAAATCCTTTCTTGTGGATTGCTCATATCATAATAAGCAGCACTCGCCGTTTGTTCTTTTTGATTCCTGTCTGAATCTTCGGCCTTTTTGGCGTTTTCCATTTTTTCTTTGCGGGAAGCAATGTACGCGGAGAGGCTTTGGATAGAATCAAATTCAAACAAATCAGCGATTTTGACTATATTCGGATACAGCTTATTAATAATATCGTGCATTTCTGTAAGGAGAATGGAATCGCCGCCCATTTCAAAAAAGCCTTCATAAATATCCACTTCATCATACCCTAGAATCGTACAGTACACTTCACCGATCTTCTTTTCGACGGGCGAATAAACTCCCTCGATATTTCCTTTCAGTTTGATCTCCTTTGCATTTGCCGGTTCAACTTTTTCTGGAATTTCTTCTTTTTTGATTCGTTTCGAAATATATTCGGCTAGACTGTGAATGGAATCAAATTCGAATAAATCCGCAATCTTGACAATATTGGGATACAGCTTGTTAATGGTATCATGCATTTCCGTAAGGAGAATGGAGTCGCCGCCCATTTCGAAGAATCCCTCATAAATATCGGCTTCTTCATACCCCAAAATGTCGCAATAAACTTTTCCGATTTGCTTCTCGACAGGCGTGTAACGGTCTTCCACATTTCCAGTCAATTTGATTTCCTTGCCGGAACTGCTGACATGGCTCTTCTCTTGCAAAATGGTCGGAGGCGCTGCCATAACGGCATTCTTTGCCGCTGCAACCTCGTCAACCTGTCTTTTGTAAGTAAATTTAAAGATTTTCGCTGTAAAACTTGGAGCCACTGCATGACGGCTATTCCTCAAAAAGGATACCATGTCAACCTTTTCGTTAAACTGACCGATCACAACACGCTGCGGTTTACTTCTGAGCAGTTGGTTAAGGGCATTCGTCGCTTCTTGGTTGGATATGGCTTTAGTGACCGTGTCTACATTAGTGCCTGTATGATGAGCCATCCCCGTTTCTTTCCAAGCAACCCAGTTGACCGTATAAGTATTCCTGCCTTGCGCATTCAAGTAATCCGTATAGGAATCCAAAAATGCGTTTGCGGCCATATAACAGCTTTGTCCCGGTTCACCTGCATCAGTAACATTGGATGAATGCAGCAATATGAAATCCAACTGATCCTGCTGCGTAAATTTATCCAAGTTCCAGGTCCCCAGCACTTTTGGAGCGAATACGGACATGTAACTTTCTTTTGATTTCCGTAGAATGAAACTCGGTTCGACTACCCCGGCGCAATGAACGATGCCGTTTATTTGTTTATACTTTGCACGTACGGATTCCAGCATGTTCTGCACATCGTCCGCTTTACTGATATCACACTTGATAAATTCTAGTGCAGAGCCATTCATTTTTATCTCTTTGAAGTCTTTAATATTGTCCCTATATCCCTCTTTCTCTTGGTAACTTTCCCATAGCGATTCATCAGGAAACCCTTTTCTGCTTAGAAGAATCAGATTGCAATTGGCTTGCCGGCTAAACAGCTTTGCATTTTGCACGCCAATTCCGGAGGTGCCGCCCGTAATTATATAGGTCCCTCCATTGACAATCCGATTTGCAGTTTCCGGTTTAACATCTACCGCATCGAACTCCTCAATATAACTTTGTCCTTGGCGCAAACCAACCAAATACATGTTGTGGTCTGCAAAAAGCTGATCCGCAATGTGATCGATGGTTGTTTCCATATCCGTATCGATCGCACGACAGCTTATACTTGGGTTCTCTTGCTCAATAATCTTGCCAAGGCTCAGGACTGTCGCGCTGTGAGGCAGGGTTCGCTGTTCTTGCCCGAATATCCGACTTGCATTTGAGGCGACGAGCACAAGCTTAATATCTTGGTCAAGACGGGCCTTTACAAGACCTTTTACCAAGTTCACAGCATTGAAAAAGCCATATTCGAATTCCCCGTATAATTCATCGGCGTTTTTAGGCTCTTTATCCCGATAAGCGCCCATATGAACAATTTTACAGATTTTCATATCGGATAGCTGCGAAAATAATTCCTTGAACTGGTCGACATTGTTTTCAATCTGATACGTATCCTTATCTATTTGGCAAAAGGAATCATGCGCGGCAAAAACTTCAACGACTCTTACCCCTTTTTCCCTTAACCTTTGCGAAAGGATGAAATTCCCCTTGTTGTCGCAGTGGACGATCACGCAGACTTCGTCTTTTTGGGGCATTTTGATAGCACTCTTATCTTGAACGACCCATCTTTTATGGTGGAAGAAATGATCGTATAAACTTTCCTCTGTGCTTTTCTCCGCGCCGATCTTCCTGTCCTTCGCCGGGATTTGGTACCAGGCATGATGTCTAGCATAGGGATAGGTGGGCAGATGGAGCTTCCGATAGGGTTCGTTATACAAAACTCCCCATGCGATGTTTGCCCCTTTGATATAGCAGTTGCAAATTGCCTGCAAACCGGAGTCATTTTGATTTCCTATATTTGCGCAGTAACGGTTTGCTTCTTCCGTTAGCTTTTGCTGTTCCTTAGAAGTAATCTCATAGGAATATTTTTCCTTCTTGCTCTCGGGAACAATCGAATAATGGCCAGCATAACACCAATCATGTTTTATCTCATGGAACGATTCGCAATGAGTTAGTTCTGTCAGCTTGCTTACCAGCTCATTTTGATTATGATAAATAAAGGCTAACCGATGTGAGTAATGCTTTCTTCCAATATTCAGCGTGCAGGTTAAATCCAGAAGGTTCTCATTCTTATGTTCAAGCAAATAAGATCTGTACCGGTCGATTAATTGAAAAACTGCCTGTTCCGTTTTGGCCGACACTGTAAAAATTAGGGACTGTTTGCCGCTGCCGGCATTTGCGTTAACGGCTTTCGGCGCTTCTTCCAGAATAATGTGAGCATTTGTGCCGCTCATTCCAAAACCGCTGATCCCGATGATCGCCTTATCCCCTTTTGCCTTAAGCGGGGTCACTTTATCCACAATGTATAATGGAGAATTAATAAAGTCGATATTTGGGTTTGGCGATTGAAAATGGAGGGTTGGCGGTATGAGTTTGTTTTGGAGCGTTAATATGCATTTGAACAGTCCGCACATACCCGCGGCTTCATTGGCGTGCCCCAAATTGGTTTTAACAGAACCTACGCCACAAATTTGTTTATGCTCGGTAAAGGTTTCAAACGCGTGACGAATTCCTCTAATCTCAATGGGATCGCCAAGCTGAGTACCTGTGCCATGGGCTTCCATATAGCTGATATCGGCTGCCGTCACACCGGCATCGTGCCATGCCTGTTTAATGGCTTCGGATTGTGCCAGGTAATTTGGCGCGGCAATCCCGAAGGAGCTCCCATCCTGATTAATCGCACTTCCTTTAATAACAGCATAAATGGAGTCGCCGTCTTGCTGAGCCTTCTTCAGTGATTTGAGTAAAACGACCCCAACCCCTTCCGCTATAGCCGATCCGCTTGCATGATCGGAAAATGCCCGTGTTTTTTCTTCCGGGGATTCGAAGCCTACGCCGCTTCCATCGTCAAGAGGAATGGCCATAAGGGATGCCCCTCCTGCCAGTGCCATTTCACATTTGCCGAATCGAATCTGCTCACACGCCATATGCAGCGCAACCAGGGACGACGAACAAGCTGTATCGATGACCATACTGGGGCCTTTTAAATCAAATACATACGCGGCTCTGCTGGCTGTCATACTGACCTGGCCAATCGGCAAAGCATCATTGAACAGCTTTGGATCGACTTCATACAAGAGTCTGTTATATGCATTTCCAAGATTGGCCGTATACCCGAGGAATATCCCGGTATTCGTGCCTTTCACACCGTCCGCGCCATAGCCGGCATCATCAATTGCATTGGAACAGCACTGCAAAAAGATTCGCAAGACCGGATCAAGCAGCGCGGCATCACGAGGCGATATCCCGAAAAAAGCGTGATCGAATTTGTTAACTTCATCTAAATACCCGCATTTCCGAAATCGAATGCGACTTTCGTCAAATTCCCGGGAAAGCAGATGATTCGTGATATCAACGGATCGTTCGGCCGGGATATCGCGGACAACGTTAATCCCATTAACTAGAACTTCCCAATAACTATCTAAGTTGTTGCAGGCCGGAAGCTCTAATCCAACACCGATAATGGCGACACTGCCGTCATCGTTCTCCACAGACATAGCTTCCCTGGAAGCAGCTTTAACAGGATTCAAATTGACTGGGCTGGGCGCAGCACCATGCGCCTCTATAAAGACAGGTTCTAGAAAAGCGGGTTCAGTCACCTTAAACTCAGTCTCTTCGCTTTCCGGTTGTGCAGCAGCACCACCCTGAGCTATTTTATTGCTGATATGTTCTGCCAATAAACTGACAGTCGGATAGGAGAACAGGTCGGTTACCTGCAAAATCCCGGGAAACAGCTCATTCAGATCTTTATAAATAATCGATAACAAGATCGAATTGGCACCCAATTCAAAGAAATTTTGATGAACCTGAATATCTTCATAGCCCAGATTTTTGCAGCATACTCTAATAAGAGTTTCTTCTACATTTGCATATGTTTCACTATGGATGGCAGGATTCGATTTTGCGGAACCAGCGTTATCATAAGTCTCCGCATGCAAAGCCTCCAAAATTCGGGGAGATAACTGCATGGGGTACGTCTTTAACAGCATAGAAATTTTGTCTTTCAGATTTAAGCGAGCTATTACAACAGAACCGCTATCGTTTTGCAGCACCGTAAACAACGCGCCGATGGCTTCTTTGATCTTTATAGTCTGAAATAACGTATCAATTGTAAAGTTGGACTTGACTGCCATCCCTATTTCCGACCACGTAGCCCAGTTTACGGTAATGCTTTTGCTTCCGGTTGCTTTATTGCGGTATTCGCTATAGCTATCCAAATAAATATTCCCTGCGATATAACCCGGCAGATCGGCACTGCTAAAAATAGTGGAAATACTTGAGAACATAAGAAAGAAATCCAGGTTCTGATCTCTTGTAGCATGGTCCAGATTATAAGTCCCTATCACCTTGGGCTTTAGTATATTTGTGAAATGCTCTTCGTTCAGCTGTTCGAACGTAATGCCTCCGCTGATCCCTGCACTGTGGACGATTCCGTTAAGCTTCCCATACTTCGCATGTACTGTGCGAATAACAGATTGCAGCGCATCGGCATCCGCAATATCCAGGGCGAAATAATCCACATGCCCAGCTTTAGCTTTGAGCAAGCGAAGCCGCTCAATCTTCTCCGCCAAATCGCTTCCCGGATGGCTTCGCAGTATCGAATCCCATTCCGATTGTTCGGGCAGCGGCGTGCGGCCAACAAGAATGATAGAAACCGATTTGGCCCGACCGGCTATTTCCATTGCAGTTTCAGAGCCTATTCCACCCAACCCGCCGCTTATCAAGTACACTCCTTGATCTTTAACCACGAGCTGCTTGCTGTCCGCGGCGATTTCCGCTTCCTGCAGGCCCTCGCAGAAACGTTTATTATTGCGGTAAGCCACAATATCCTCTTTGGAGACAGAACAAATTTCATCGACGATCCTAATCCAACTCGTGCCAGGGTCCTTGTCAATACAGCATGAAGCAATATTTTTAAACATACGATTAAAGGATTTGCACAGGCCGAAAACGGGCGAACCATTCGGGTTCAAATAAGCCTCTTCCCCTGTAACCCGGAAACAATTGTTCAGGACAGGAACGACTTTTAAAAGATTCTCGTAATTTGAAAATTCGCGGTATAGGCCTACAATGCCTAATAACATCACGTTTTGCATATGGAGCAATTCTTCCGGGAGCCAATCTTCTTTTGTGCCAAACAAATCGGCAATTACAATGTGCGAAAGATCCTTAAAGGAGATTCTCCTATACAGCTGTCCAAAATATTTTTCAAGACCGATCCTCTTCGCTTCCGCAGTATCTATGGAAATCCGCTCTACGTCAAAAAAACGCTGCTGCAAACCTTCGTACAGCTGTTCAACAGAATCATCTGACAGGTGAATGAACAAGCATCTTCCCAGCTCAACGTTCTTCTCAATCGGTTGCGCTTCCACAAAGATTCTTTTGTAAAACAAATCGGAAGAAGCAGGGATAGAGGCAGGAGAGAAAGGGATGGCTTCGCTATTATATTTAAGGGCATTCAATTGGTCCGCCAATTCGTTCCAGTTTTTCTTTTTCTCCTTCTTGGGCAGCCAGCAACGGCTTCTCTTAAAAGGGTAAGGGGGAATTGTGATATGTCTGGGTTCGAACCCTTTGTAGAGCGAGCTCCAGTCTAATTTAGCACCATAACTGTATACACTAGCTATAAATTCAAAATCGGAACGGATTTCATCGTGCAAAACATCGGTTGGATTGCCTGCCAAACAGGTGGCGATGTTGGCATTGCAGCGCTTTACCGCCGATCGAACTTGACCATAATCAATTTGTTGCGATGTGTGCTCATGGTCGTAGTACACTCCCGGCAGACGGTTCCATTCGCTTGGATCGCAGTCGGCCAACCGATGTAAAGTGCCAACCAAGTCATTTCGATTGGAAAATACGACAGCCAGTCTTTTGGCGTAATGGGTTCTGTACAAATTTGCATTAACGGCAAAAAGATTCGCATCAACATCACTTTTTTCCAAATATTCTTTGTATTGTTTGCACAAAGAAACCAAGCTTTCGGATGACTTTGCCGAAATTCCGAGTACATGCTGTCCGGTCAGTTGCAGATCCTCAAGGTTATTTTCATATTCCTGCACAATAACATGACAATTTGTACCGCTGATGCCAAAGGCGCTGACCCCGCAAACCCTTAAGCCATTCTTATTCCAGTCTTTCGTAGTAGTGTTTATGTAGAAGGGAGAATCACAAAAATCAATCTTTAGGTTAGGAATGTTGAAGTGGCTTGCTCCCGGTATCTTTTTATTCTTAATGGCGGCAAGCGCCTTAATAAAAGAAGCAACTCCGGCAGCTTCATATAAATGTCCGATATTGCTTTTCGATGAGCTCAATCCGCAGAATTGCCTTTTATCCGTATACTTCTCAAATGCGCTCGTAAGACCTCGAAATTCAATCGGATCTCCAAGCGCGGTTGCCGTGCCGTGCGTCTCAATATAGTCGATCTCTTCAGGGGAAATTCCGGACGACTGCAGGGCATCCAAAATAACATTGGCCTGAGCGGCGGGATTTGGAGCCGTAATGCTTGCAGACGCGCCATCATTATTAATCGCGCTGCCCTTGATTACCGCATAAATATGATCTTTGTCTTGTTCCGCTGCTTTTAACGATTTCAATAAAACAACCGCAGATCCTTCTCCTATTGCCGCTCCGCTGGCCGTATTGTCAAAGGTTCTGGTTTTACTATCATCCGTTTCAAAGCCTACATTCATATCATCATAGGCAATTGGAAACGAATGCAGTCTGATGCCGCCGGCGATCGCCATGGAACATGTGCCATTTTTGATGCTTACGCATGCATCATGAATGGCCACCAGAGATGAAGAACACGCGGAGTCAATAACCATCGTCGGCCCTTTCAAATTTAATAGGTACGATGCGCGGGAAGGCACCATGCAAGGCATATTGCCTACATTTGAATACTTGATCAATTCAGGATTATTATGGAAAATATTCGTGGAATAATTATCTTTCGTAGAGCCAGGGGTATAACCGATAAAAATACCGGTTTTGGAACCGTTCAACATTTCCGATGTGTAGCCAGCATCGTCGAATGCATGGAAAATGGTCTGCAGCAATATCCGTTGTATAGGATCCATGACTTGTGCCTCTATAGGCGGGAGTTTGAAAAACTCATAGTCGAATTCGTCTATACGCTCCAAATATCCAGCCTTGTTGTATGATATTTTACTGTTGGAATTCGGCATCATCAACGTATAGATGTGGGCAAGCTCTTGCAAATCATCTTGGCGGCCTTGCGGAAGATCCCTGATGAGGTCTATATTATTTTCAAAAACTTCCCAAAATTCATCCAGATTGTTGGTGCCGGCTATTTGCAATCCTATGCCAATAACCGCTATATCATCTTCTTTATAAGGCGAATGATCGATATGGTTATTTTTCATGACATGATCCCGCTTTCTACAGAGTCTGAAATACTTTGGTAAAATGATAGAAAGAATTGGTTTCATCCAATAACGTTTTTACGCAATTTCTGATTTGTCTCGGGTCAAGCTTTTTGATTCGCAACGCCGCAATCAACATATCAAGCATTTCGGCCTGCATCTCGCTTTTCACACCGTCTCTATGCTTTGATGTCGCATTGTATTTCTCTTTGAGCTTTTCATAGATTTTAACAACTTCCTTGTATTCATTGTGATCCGTGTTCTTGTTCTCTGTAGAAACTAAAATGCTAAGGCATCTTCCGGCAAAATTGGGCAGATCTTTAGCGAAATTCGGGTCGGATGTAAACAAAACATCCAGCTTGTGCTTGTCATTGATCAAGCCATAACAATAGGTTTTCAAGTTCGGCAGATTTTCCTTAATAAATTCGGATAATAGCAGCTTAGGGCTCATTTCAATCGTCGCCGTAACGCCAAATCGCCGGAAGAGATGAAGGGCTGAAGTAAACAGAACCGGAGAAATTAAGTGATAAGTCAAACTTTTAGCAATTTTATTCGGGTCCGATAAAGGATTACCGGTATAGTTGGATATAACAGGAAATCTAAACGGATAAAATTCAAAACCGCTAATATACTCCAAATACTCCATACAAATTTCGTTCATGATCGGACAATGAATCGGCGGACTGCTGAAAAGCGGGGATACCATGGCCTCTTTATCAAGCAGCTGCTGTTCGACCGCTTCAAGTTTCTCATTTAAGCCGCTTATCGCGTATTGACTATTTGAGTTGAAGCATGAAATAAATACGCTCCCCTCCGCATTGGCCGCTCTGATACACTCTTCTATGATTTCCTGTTTGGATTGTTCGATGATGGCCATATGACCTATATCTTTTTGAACTACTCCGTTTATTAATTCCCCCCTTTTCATCATGATTGCTATCGCATCCCTGAAAGTTACAGCCCCGGCACTCACAAGAGCAGCATATTCGCCAATACTGTGGCCTACTGCAAATTGAGGGTAAACCCCATAATCCTCCATGTACGCTCTAAATATCGCAATCTCGGTCGTTAAAATAGCAAGCTGCATATTGGAAAATTCATTCATGCTGCTCACGCTTCCGTTAAAACATAGATTGGCGACATCGATTCCCGAAACATCGCTCGCTTCCTCGAATGTCTGTTTCGAGATCGAGTAGTGATCAAAAAACGATTTGCCCATCTGTATAAACTGTGTTCCTTGTCCCGGAAAAATAAAAGCGAACTTTTCCATGATCAAATGCCTCCCTGCATACTATTTTTCCACAGCCAGCCTGATATACCCGGGCAACGGCTGTATATTGGAAAGATCATTTTCGAATACGATATAATTTCCGTCTTCGTGAATCTCTTTGAACCCGGCAAATTTATACGTAACATACATCATCCGATTTCTGTCCGTCGTGACAAACTCGGCACGCAGAACCGCATTTGCCTTCTTGGCAAGGTTCATGACGTGATTGATCATGACCGTCCCTACTCCGCGCGACATGACGCGACAGGACATCAGCAGGAGCTTTATGGTCCATACGTCTTGTCCTATTTCTATAAGCGTTAGCCCTATTTTACCGTAGGTCCCATATTTATCTTCCAAATCCGAAATGAGCAGCAAATGAGTATCCGATGTACTCATCTTGTCGATCTCTTCGTACGAATACGTGTATCCGGTAGTATTTAATTGATGGGTTCTTACCGTCAGTTCCTCCGCTCGCTGCAAGTCCCCTTCTTTAACCCTTGATATAAAAAATTTCATATTGAGCGACGCTAAAAACTCTTCGTGTGTACCTATAAAGCTTTCCTCTACAAGGTTCCGTTTGATATCGCTCATATACATTTTTCTTCGATTTTTTGAATCTTCTGTAACGAATTTCGGGTTCATCTCGGGCATGTCCAGGAGCAGGTGCAAATCCAAAGCGTCTATACAAAGGACTTCAGGAAGCGCATATTTGACTTCTTCTCGTTCAAAGGGTTGATCATCGACAAATGCCAGTGTGTCTATGCCTATATTGATGGATTCCGCAATAGCCGCGATGGAAGAGGATTTCGAGTTCCAGTTGATTTGAGGATAGATGAAATATTCCTGCAGTCCAAACTCTTCAAGCTTATTCATGGCTGCCTGATGATCATTTTTACTCGCAACGGACTGCAAGATCCCACGGTTGTCCAGCGTTTTGATAATATCAACGGCCCCGCTTCGAAGCGTGACGTTGTTGTCTTCAAGAAGTACCCCGTCCCAAATCGTATTGTCTAAATCCCATACAATACATTTGATCTTTTGTTTTTCCTTCGTTGCGGTGCTTTCTTTGTTCATCACGCATCCCTCCAACGCGGCTTGTATAAAGTGGTTAGGTGTTCCTCAATGTGTTCATTGCGATAAGCATCTCGTGCATTTGCGTAGTTCCCTCGATAATTTCATTGATTTTGGCGTCGCGCATATACCTTTCAACGGGATAATCACGGCTGCATCCATTTGCCCCATGAATTTGCACAGCATCACTTGCTACCTGATTAATCATCCTGGAGGCAAAATATTTTGCCGTCCACGTTTCCATAATCGAATCGGGATCCATGGCATCCTTCAAGTATCCCGAATGGTAACATAGTAATCTTGCCGCCTTAGTATTTACCGCCATTTCGGTTAACATTTTTTGGATCAGTTGATTCTCCCGTAAAGGCGAACCAAATTGCTTCCTTTTCCTCGCATAGCTCACGGATTGTTCCAAGCAGGCTTGTCCCAGGCCGACACATCCGCAGGCAACGGTGTATCTTCCATAATCCAGACAATTTAAAGCCACGTGCGATAAGCCTGTCCCCACTCGTCCCACAATGTGTTCTTTCGGGATTTTGCAATCGTCAAAATGCAGCTCCGCCAGCATCGAAGCTCTTACTCCCAGCATCCCCGTTATGGGGGTTCTGACAAATCCGGGAGAACTGCTCTCGACCAAAAAAGCGGTGGGTTTGCCTTCACACTGTGCAAACACCAAGTAAATATCAGCGATCTGCCCCATGGTGATCCACTTTTTGCGTCCATTCAGCACATAGCAATCGTCCGAAAGAACAGCTGTTGTCTGTACATTCTTAGCATCGCTGCCTACATCCGGCTCTGTAAGCGCAAAAGCGCCTATGATTTCGCCGGCGGCCAGTTGGGGCAGCAACCGGCTTCGCTGTTCATCGCTTCCCCACCTTAGAATGGCCAATGCCACCATTCCATGGACGGTCAGCAAGCTTCTAACGGAGGAACATCCTCGTCCCGTTTCTTCATTCAAGATGCCGACTGTAACCCAATCCAGTCCCATTCCGCCGTATTCCTTCGGAAGCATGGAACCCAAGTATCCTTTCTCTTTCAGCTTCGCTATAATTTCGGGCGCAATACGTTCCTCCCGGTCGTTCTCTTCAGCACTAGGTTCGATTACCTGATCTGCAAATTCTCTGAATTCAGCCTTCCATGCCTGTTGTTCCTTGGTCAGTTCAATTATCATTAACTGGCTTTCCTTTCGACAAGTTCATAAATGGAATTGATAGACCTGAAATTGTCCATATCGAGATCTTTATTGTCAACTCTTATTTTGAATTCTTTTTCGAGGAACATAACTAACTGCATAGCAAATAAAGAGTTTACAAATCCCAATGAGAATATATCCTCGTCATCCCGCAGTTCGTGCTTTTTGAAAAATTTGCCGAGAAATCCCTTAATCCTGACCTTTACATGTACATTTTCCATAAAAAATCACCTTCCTTTAAGTAAAATACTTTGTCAATTCATTGTTTTAACTTTAATTTGGCCCCCTTCCTACGCGACTTTATTCATATGTATAAAACCCCTGTCCCGACTTTCTGCCGTACAAGCCGGCTGCGACCATTTTACGCAATAGGGGACAGCAGCGAAATTTGGAATCCTGGTAACTTTCATATAAAACATCCAAAGATTGCACCACTGTATCCAAGCCTATCAAATCTGCAGTTTCCAATGGCCCCATTTTATGCGAATAACATTTTTTAAAAATATCATCTACTTCCTGGGGCGAAGCTACCTGATCCTGGACTACAAAAGCCGCTTCATTCATAAATAAATGTGAAATCCTATTCGAGACAAAGCCCGGATAATCGTTCACTACGATCGTTTCTTTGCCAATTGTGAAAAGCAGTTCCTTGGTCCGCTCGATAGTTGAATCAGATGTATGATAACCGCGGATGATTTCAACCGCCGATTTCACAGGCACGGGATTCATAAAATGAGCTCCCAGGATAAAGGATGGCCTTTTAGTTAAAGATGCAACCTTTGTTATAGATATACATGAAGTATTAACCAGGATTACGCAGTTATCTTGACAGATCTCATCTAATTTTTTATAAACCTCACTCTTGGTTTCCCATTTTTCAGCAACATTCTCTACGATAAAATCCACCTCGGCCAGCAACCCATAATCGGTAGAAAATTTTATTCTTGATAGTACTGTTTCAGGCTCCATTACAACTTCGCTCTTCTTGAATAATCCCTGAAACCTCACGTTGTTATAGATTTCCTCGCTTGCTTTCTCCAGTATGCTCTCACAAATATCTATGAGAACAACCGGATAGCCGAATTGTGCGAAGTTCTGGGCAACTCCTCTGCCCATAACCCCAGCGCCAATTACTCCTATTTTTTCCAAATAAATCACTCCTTCGTTAAATAAACTTCCCGAAAACATGCCAAAATCAGTGGATTTGCCGCTATGAATTGATATGACCGTGCATCCGGATTGCCAATCAGCAATCTATTAACTTAATCAACGGAAGTAAAGGGAATAAAGTATGAACAGACTATGGCGTAACTTGGTGAGAGAAGCTTGGGGTGGAATCATGCGGGAATTCCTGTAAGGAAAGAAACAACTTGATGCATACAGCAAGCAGAGAATGGGGAAATCAGTATTTCAGCCGCGCTAGCTGAGGGAGTTTAAACCATTAATATTCCATATTGTACCATGAATTTACAAATGAGAAAAGCAAATATTTACAACGTCATCCGGTAAAATCCAGCGTTTCGCCCTACAACGCGCAGCAAGATTCGTGCAAAAGAAAGACCACTAGCATCCAATGATGCTAATGGTCCTGCAATCAAAATTTTCGTCTTCTCGGCCCAAAATACCTACTTATTGTATATTCGATACATAAGCATTGCCGTTTCTGCCCTCGTTGCGTTCCCAAGCGGATTGATTCCGCTGCCGTCTCCGCTTATAATTCCGTTCCGGATAAGCGCAGATACGCTTTGCTTCGCATAGGGTGCGACTTCCGAGCTGTCGGCAAATCCGGAAAGATGGTCCTCCGATCCTGCTGCAATCTGTTTTTTCGCCGCCTTCAACGCGCGCTCGATCAATACCATCATATCTTGACGGGTGATCGCAGAACTCGGGCTGAATTGGTTCCCGCCGACTCCGGCGGAAATTCCCAGCTTCCGGGCAATCGCTACCGCTTCGGCGTAGTAGGCTTTGGAGCTGACATCTGCAAATTGGCCGTCTGCCTTGGCGGTCAATCCAAGCGTGCGAACCAAAAGCTGGACGAAATCGGCTCTCGTAATGTTTTCGCCGGGATCAAAGATATCGTTCGAAGTACCCTGAATGACTCCTTTAGACGCCATGACCTCGACTGCATGTTTGGCCCAGCCGTACTCCGCCAGATCGCGGAAAGACTTATGGACGTAGGCAACCGCATATCGGCCGAATTGCGTGGTCGCGAAGGTGACGGTTCCGGTAGCTGCATCATATTTTCCCGTAGGAACTGCTGTTATTCGTCCGTGTGCATCGACGTTCCAAACAGTAATATGCTCCGAATTAGCAAGCTCTTCGGCGGAAGGCGTATAAGGGATCGACACGAGTACCGGTCCTTCCGGGTTGTTCCAGGCAATGGCCGACCCATTCGCCGTCAAGGTAAGCTCAATGACCGGCTTGCTGCCGATCGCCACCTGTGCCGCCGCATCCAGGCCAACCGCATCGGCTTTCCCGATCGACAACGTAACGTCCGCAGTGCCCGTTCCGGCAGAAGCTCCTAACATGCCCAAAGGTACTGCGACAGTAGCGATTTCTGTTGCTACTGTGACTTGTTTGCCACCGGCTGCCGTCAGCGCCGAAGCCGGCAGGTTGACGATATAGCGATTTACTTCCGCTGTTTTCGGCACTTCAATCAGGGCAACCCCCGCCTCTTCAAAAGCCTTGTTCAAGGCTTGAGCATCGACAGTGACTTTGGCTGATCCTGTCTCAACAACAGGGGCTCCTATTTTCACCTTGCCGGGGATGCCGCTGACAGGCACTTCCGGTTCTTTGGGCGTGTTGGCCGATCCGGTCGAGTTCGATGTACCTCCGCTATCGCCTGTACTGCCATTACCGCCGCCTACCACCGTTATAGTGCTGGCCGCTGTCATTCCCCCGTCATCAGTTGTAGCTATGATGAGCGCAGTTCCGCTGGAAACTCCGGTAACAATAACGCTTGTTGTTCCTGTTTGCGCGTTATAAACCGCATACGTCACGGAAGCTACGCTTGGCGCTGAAGAGGTGAAGCGCACCGCTTTGTTGGTTGCGTCGCCAGGTGTGACGGCGGCCTCAAGCAGCGTCGTTCCTCCAACTTGCAGCAGGGCCGCGGCCATGTTGAGCGACACGCCGGTTACAGGTACTGCGCCTGCTTCCCGAACCGTGACCTGAGCCGTGGCGATCCTTCCGCCATCGACCGTAGTCGCGGTAATCGCAGCCGTACCGCTGCCGATTGCGGTCACGGTTCCCGCGCCGTCGACGGTGGCGACCGCTTCATTGCTGCTGGACCACAGGACCGTCTTGTTCCCTGCAAGGTCGGGGAGAACGGTCGCCTTCAGCTGTGCGGTCTGCCCTGGTTTTAGAGCGAGAGCCTGTTGATCGAGCGTCACGCTCGTCACTTCACTTGCCGCAGGTGCGACTTCAACCGGCAGCGTTCCGTTGATTCTCGTTAGCTCCTCCGCTGTGATCGGCAGCACCGTTCCATGTCTCGGAGCCGGTGTCGGGAAGCTGTATCCGCTTGAAACCGGAGTCCATACGCCCGATGCCAGATCGGTGGTGTAAAAAGGCTTGTAGCCTCCGCCGGAGAAGTAATCGATAAACAGATACCATTTGTTTTCTCCGTTCGCCTTGAACACCAGCGGTCCTTCTCCGGCAGGGATCGTTCCTTTGCCGATCCCTTCCTTGATCATGGTGAAGCTGCCGAATATGGAGTCGCCGGATTCCTCGAATACCATCTTGCCGTTAGGCGAAGTCGCAGCGTTGAAATCGCGTTCATCCTTCGTAAATCTGTAAATCTTCCCGTTGTTTTCAATCATGGTCGTATCAATGACCGAATATCCGGGATTGAAGTACTCCTTGGCCTCCGTAAACGTATAAAAATCCCGCGTCTTCGCATACATAATTCTCTCATTCGGACTGCCTGACTTGGCGGCATCGCTGTACATCTTCGAAGCCCAAAAGACGACAAAGTCCCCGGTCGTTTTGTCATAGAACGCTTCCGGCGCCCAAGTATTTCCCGCCAAATCGGAAGATACTTTAACCAGTCTTTGATTCGACCAATGGATCAAATCCGACGATTCCCAAATCAACAAGGACGTGCTGCCCGTTGTTTGCGCCCGGGTCCAATCCCCGTTGCTGTAAATATTAAGATCCGTTGCGATCATGTAAAATTTATCGCCGTCCGGGGACCTGACAATGGAAGGGTCTCTGACCCCTTTTTCACCCAGTCGGGATGTAAATACAGGTTTGCCTTGGTTCAAATTGTTCCAGTGCAGCGGATCATTTCCCTTGCTCGCCGCCATGTAGAGCTGTTCGCCATCTTTCGTGCCTTCGCCGATAAAATAGGCAAACAGATAGCCTGCATAATCCGGCTTCACGGGCAGCATCTTCACATGAGCCAAAAACGCCTTGGTGAGAACCTCGTTATTCAACCTGAGCGTTGCCGTCAGTTTGATGTCCGCATCACCGGTACCCGCGGCGGGACGCTTCACCTCACCGGTCGGCGCAACGACGGCGGAGTCCTCGGAGGACCATGAAATCACGGAGCCGAACTCGCCTTGTACAGGCAGTGTCAGATTGCCGCGGACATCGCCGATGTTGTGAATCGTCAAATTCTCCGCATCGCGTTGTAATTTCTCGGCATCCGCAAGCTGCTTGATGACCGTCACAGCAAACGTTTTGGTTGCCGTCGCTCGGCCGTTGCTGATGGTCGCCGTCAGCATGACCGTTGCGTTGCCGTCGCTGGCTGCTGGACGTGTCACCGCGCCCGTCCGGCTGTTGATCACCGCTTCATTGCTTGAAGTCCAGGTGATCGCGCTTCCGTACGAACCTCTGGCCGGGAGTGTCAAGCTGCTTTGTACGGCGCTGGTATCCCCGAGCGTCAGATCCGTTTGATCCGCCATAAACATATCGCCTAGCTTGCTTTCATAGATCGCCTGAATTTCGGACTTCTCCAACGCTCTGCTGTATAAGCGAAAGTCGCTGACGTTGCCTTTAAAATAAGGGTCGCCATAATTGGGCCACGGCTTGCCGATAAAATTCGCATCGGTCGGTTCCAGACTGCTCGGCTTTTGAGCAACGTAATCGCTTTGTACGGCTGCTCCGTCCACATACAAGGTGGCGGTTCCGGTTGAGGCAGAATAAGTTACCGCAACCTGCCTCCAGGAATTGACGGGAATCGAACTGCTCGCTACCCCGCTCTCTCCGCTCCAGTTCGTAGGCGTAATGGAGTATCTGAACCTGCCGCTCAAAGTCGGCGCGAAGTAGATGTATCCATTTTTCGTATTGCTGAATGTAGCCAGCCATTGCGGCGCCGTTGCGGTTGCATCCAGCTTCATGAAGGCCGATATCGTCAAATCGTCGACCCCCTGGAGCAGGTTGTTCGGCATCTGTACATAGGCGCCGTTGTAACCGCCGCTTAATTGCAGCGAGCTGCCGCCAATGCCCGGTCCCCAGGCTGCGCCGTTTTTGAGGATACCGTCGTTCCCGTTCCCCGATGCGTCTGCCGCGGCAGTGCCGCCGGTTTCGCCCAATTTGTACCACAGCAGCATATCATTCTTTACCGTTACAGTTACTTGGTAGGTCTCGCCTTTGTATGCAACCTTAATGACTGCCGTTCCTTTGCGGAGCCCGGTCACCACTCCCGAACCGTCCACCGCGGCAACATTGGAATCCGACGATTCATACGCGGCTGAACCCGTCACATCGTCCACAGATCCGTCCGGATGAGTAACCGTAACTTTCGTCCTGTGGGTCTGGTTGAGAAATAGCACATAGGCGCGGGAGTCCAGGCCGACCGCATCCCCCGCTTTCAAAACGGTAACCGCAATGGTTTTGCTGTCCGTCGCAGCCCCTTTATGAATAGCTGCCGTTACATGGACCGTTGTATCAGCGTCGAGCGGTCTGGTTACCTTGCCGTCAGCGGAAATAATATCCGTACGATCAGAGCTCCATGTGACGTTCACCCCGGCCGCATAGACAGTCGGAAGTGTCAAGTTGCCGACCACAGCCGCAGTATCACCCAAATCCAAGCCGTCTTTGACCGCCTGAACAGCCTCGCTGTCAGTCAGGGATTCGATCCATACATTTCTGATTTCACTGGCGGATAAAGCCCGGTCATATAAGCGAAAATCCGAAATTTGCCCTTTAAAGTATTGATCCGCAGGATAAGCAGGCTTGCCGATATAGTTGGCTACGGTCGCCTCCATATCTTTGGGAGAAACCGTTACATTTTTTCTCTCAGCAATCTTGTTTCCATCTTCATAAAATGTCATGATTGTGCCGGACACGGTCACGGCGACATGTTTCCACACCCCTTTGGCAAGGGATGAGCCTTTCGACGCGTTTTGTTCCGCGGACCACCTGTCGTTCGTCATGCTGACGCGGGAATTGCCGCTTCCGTCCGTCAACATGCCGAAATATTTGGTGCCGGGAGCCGAAGCAGGGTTTTCCGCCGAACCGAACGTGAAGATCCAGTAAGGATTCTTAATTGCCGGATCGATATACACATTCGTCGACACCGTGAGGTCCGTTATACCCGACAGCATCCCGTTCGGCATCTGAACGAAGCCGTCTGTTCCGTTTAACGCGCCAGCGCCAGCGCCGTTTTTCGCCGTTCCCCACGAAACGCCGCCGCTAAGCGTACCCGCATGGCCGTTTCCGGAAGCATCGCTAACCGTTGTCCCGCTGCCCTCATTGAACTTGTACCAAAGCTTCGGACCTGTGTTCTCCGATCCCGGAAGCGGTTTCACGTATCGGACGGAAATCCACCCGACAGCAGGCTTGTCGGCCCCTGCCTTAACCAGTTTGACCTCAAGCTGGTCCGTTGTCACATCCGCGGTAAATTCCTTGATCTCCCGCTTGTCGCCGACCACGTAATTTTGTAGCTTGCGGTCGTTCTGAACGTAGATGTCCATCAATCTGGTCGGCGAATCCCAAGGATCGTCAAAGCCCATTCGCACATCGTACGTGCCAGGGGGGACTTCAAATTTATAAGCGATTCCTTTCCCGTTATCATTTCCGTCATATTGACGGATCGAGAGAAACGGGTCTGTTTCATCGCTCTTGGCCCAGGTGCGCCCGTCATCCGCAACATATCCCCAGGCTGCTCCGGTGACGGGATCCTTTCCGAAACTTTGATCGGGAACCGACTGTTTCGCGCCGAGTGTAACCCCGTTTTGCACAGTGGTCGCCCCTGCATCCACAAAATAGTATAGATTAGGATCCGCAGGGCCTACCGGTGTCGCCGTTTTCACGTCGGATGCAGGGCTTGAGGAACTGCCTCTAACCGTTGTCAACGCAAAATAGTACGGCGTGCCGTTCGTCAAATTTTCAACCGTGTAATGGTTGACATTTCCCGGCACAGAGATGTGGTGGGCAAGGTTCCCTTGATCCGTGCCATACGCAATGTCATAATCGGCATGAATAGTCTCGTCAAAATACAAAGTAACCTTGGAATCCCCTTCGGCTGCGCGTTTGATCGCCGGTTGAGCAGGAACGCCGGTATCTTGCTGAACGGTAAGCCAGCTAATCAAGGGCTTGTTGCTGCCCTGTTTTATGATTTTTACGTCAAGCTCTCCATCCGTAACGGAAACGCCCACTACCCGCTTCACGTCTTGGCCCGCTCCGATCAAGTAGTTGGTAAGAACTTTTTGTCCTTCTACTTCAATATCCATCACCCTGTCGGCACTATCCCAAGGATCATCGAATCCCAGATCCAGATTATACAACCCGTTGGGCACTTCAAACCGATAGGCGAGACCTTTGCCGTTGGTGCTGCCGTCGTACTGGCGAATGCTGCTCCAGCGGTCCTCGGTTAGATTGGCCCAAGTTTGCGAATCGTCGGCTTCATAGCCCCACTTGTATCCGGTCACGGGATCCGCCCCGTAAGCTTGATCCTCCACTCCGTTCATGGAACCGAACGACTCGCCGTCTTCCAATTTATCCGGGCTCGAATCCCCCGCATCTACATAGTAGAGCAGCTGCGATACATCGACATCGTGCGGCGTACCCGATACGATGCTTGATTCGGTCTTAAGGACTCCATTCGTCGCCACAACCTTGAAATAATAAATCTGATTGTTGCTGAGCCCGGTTATTGCGGCATTTCCTCCGCTCGCAGCCGCCTGATTCTGCAAGTTATCGGATGTTGTACCGTATTGCACCGTATAGGCGGTTGCCCCGTCGACTTCCACATATTTCAAATCGATCCGGT
Source organism: Paenibacillus sp. sgz302191 (assembly GCF_057749925.1). NCBI lineage: Bacteria > Bacillati > Bacillota > Bacilli > Caryophanales > Paenibacillaceae > Paenibacillus > Paenibacillus sp. sgz302191. The sequence goes on along the minus strand of NZ_JBYLHY010000011.1, from coordinate 59,723 downwards.
GGTTGCCGCTGCGAACCGTATTGATCTCCGGGGCTTTCTTCAAGTCACCCGGCCTAATCACCTTCATGTAGCTAAACTGCGCATCATCCCAGCTATGCAGTCCTACCATACCGCTGCTGTAAGTGGAATCCTGCACATCAAAGATCAGTTCATCATCCAGATAGGCCTGAATATGCGAACCGTCCAAAACGACCTTCAACTGGTACAGTTGGTTCAGCTTGGCCGAGAAAGCCTTCGATTTGGCCAGATTCGTGCCATTTTTCCGCAAGAACAGCGCGTCGTTCTCGAATCCGAAGGCATAGGCATGATTATAATCCGTACCGCGGAAAACAACTCCCCAGTCGGCGCCCGGCTCGGCGTGTTTGGCCGTAACGGAGATAGTGCCGTCAATCACCTTGACATTTTTAACGGATAGCTCTCCCTGGTTGTCTCCTCCGGATTGATGTTTCAACAGCCCGTTTTCCATCTTCCATACACTGACATCCTGATTATAGGGAATCAAGGAAGCGTTCTGAAAATCGTCTTCCCACGTAACGTTTTCCGCTTGAGGCATAGCCTGGATGCTTGCTGTCGGCTGCCCCGTTCCGCCCGTGCCTACAGAAGATACGCGGAAGGAATAGATTTGACCGTTTGTCAGATGATCGATCGTTGCGGAATTCGTAAGCAGCTGCGTCGTTGTCGGCGCACCGTTCCCGGTGTTCATTTCCAAAGCATACTTGGCAATGCTCGGCACCTCCGGGAACTCCAGTTGAACTTTGCCGTCGCCCGGAACGGCGATCAGCTTGCTTGGCGCTTGAACAGTCGGGGTTACCGTCATTTCGGTAGACAAAGCGCTGTAGTCCGCTCCGTCCTGCGCCTGGATCGCCAAGTAATAGGGACTGCCGTTGGTTAAACCTGTAATGACGCCTTTATACAAACCGTCCTGACCGGCGATTTCCACTGTGCCGTTGTACGTGCCGCTGGCGGTTCCCCATTTTGCCAAATAGTGCGGAACATGAGGATCGCCGGAGAATTGAATGCCGATCCCTCCATCAACGGGATTTGCGGACACCTGCTGCGGCGGACTTAGCACCGGCGTCACGGTTGCCGTGTCGGAAGGGGCGCTTTCACCGTTCCGGTTCACAGCTATTGCCTGCATATAATACGCAGTATGATTCTCCAGCCCAAGAAGCGTGTAGCTTGTACCTGTCACAGGACCGGCAGTCATATTCATATTATCCGGGGATTTGCCGTAGACGATTTTATAGCTTTCGGCTCCTGCAACCCCGTTCAGCTTGATATCCGCCGCTTTATTCAAGGGCTTGACGGAATCAATACCCGGCCTTTCCGGCGCTTGATCCGCGGGCACATAATTGCCGTCCAACGTTACGATGGACCTTGCGGGGATTATGTACTGAAATGCGCCGTCCGCACCCGCCGTTACCATGTCGTGCTGAGCCAGGCTTTCGCTTGCGCTCGTCACAAAAGGCGTGAGATGGTATACTTTGTTTCCGCCCGGCAATTGATTGAGTTGAACGGTAACCGGCTTATCCTCATTCGTGTAGTTCACGTAGACGGAAGTGATTTTATGATTGCCCTCATGCAAATAAGCCGAACCCATCAACCCCTTGGGGTCATTCTCCGCAAGTCCGGTCATGGCGATCCGTTTGGCCCCCGGACGAATAAATTTGCTGTAATTGCCCAATGCCCATAACATTTTGGACGCATAGATCGATTGCTGATCGCCCGGTACGCTATAATCCGTATAAATCAGACCGTCCTTATAATCTCCTTTGGACACAGCCGTCCACCATTGCCAAGCGGATGCATTCGCAACAGACAGGTCATAATGAATCGTGCGCGCTATCAAAAGCGCCGGATCGATGCCTAAGTCCCTTCCGTTCCCCTGCATTTCGCCGACATCGCCGAGAACGCAGTACTCGCTCATCCAATAGGACGAACCCGGCAAAGTACTTTGCAGATTTTCCCACAGCAGCTTCCGCAATGCTCCCAGGCGGTCCCCGTTTTTGTCGGAAACCGTATCCGACCAATAGGAGTGGGAGACGATCTTGTTGTCGATTTTGGAAGCGATTTCAGGATTACCCAAAAGATCCTTGATATATTCCCGGTACTTGCCAACATTTAATTTGTTGCTTCCGCCCTGATATTGCTGTTTGTTATCGTTAGGATTTTGGGAGGAGGCCATAAATTGCGCATATTTGGCGTCATCAAGCAGGGCCAGGATTTCGACGCCTTCAGGAGCAGTGATTTTGGTATTGATATTTCTATTCTTGAGCTCCGCATAAAGACTATTAATGACATTGATAAAATCCGTGTTGTTATAGCGGTTCGCCTCTTGTCCGGCTCCGTTCCAATCCCACGTAGGCTCGTTGATGGGGCTGACATAATTAAAATGAATGCCTGACTTATCGAAATGGTCCACAACATCCGCCAAAAAACCGGCGAACTTGCCCTCGTAACCCGGTTTCAGATTCGTCGAGCCGACGGAAGCGTCCGGCTGTGCGTGCCCGTTCTTGGTCATCCATACCGGCGGGCTGTTCACAAATGCAATAAGATCCTTAACGCCTCTGTCATTCGCAGCTTTCAAAAACCATTGCTGTCCGCCCTGCTTCGACCAATCGTAAGCGCTATTGTCATCTTTCTTGAAGCTTTCCACCCTTCTCCATGGAATCGTAATAATACTTTCATCCGTATCATTGGAGCCTGCTCCGATATTAAACCGCCAGCTTGATAAACCGATCCCTTTGTCCTGCGAAAATAATAAATCGGCAATCTTCTCCTTGTTGCTGTCAGACCATTCCTTTCCGATCGGATCCATGGACCACGCGTCTGATGCGCCAAAGTTGTCAATGGTTTGAAAAGTTGAACTTGCATCGATGCTCACTAAAGTTCTGCTGACATCTGCGGCATGTGTAACTGTCGGTGCAATAGGACTGGCAGCTACGAGTGCGGAAGTGACCAGCGCCAGGGTGCGTTTAAACATCTTTTTCCTCCTTCAGGTGTGTATAAGAACCAGCAGCGCTTGAAAACCACAATCCGGCTAATTCCGGAAATCACCTTTATTCAAGATAATTTATAGCTCATTATAGCTGAAACCTAACCCATTCACGATATAATTTCTTCTTCGAAAATTATAATTTTTTACGATTTCAATCGTCGGTCTCTCAGGCCCGGCAATACTGTAAGCGGCAAACCTCCGCAAAATCAACGCAAAAAAAACTGCTGCCCCAACGTCTGGAGCCGCAGTTTTGCTTGATTATGGAACCTCGCCATCGTAACTCAGGCTGACCAAGAAACCCGCGCCAGAGCCGATAGCACAATCCGCCTTGCGCGTTCGTGAAGAAAACCTGCAAACATATGCTTGAAAAGAAACTATTCCTGCAATTGTGCAGGCTGCCCGAGAAAGTCGCGACACTTTGTTAGGATTAGGGGAACCAGAGGGACCCTGATTTGGGGGGAACTGCTTTTCCCCGCCAGTGCCTCTCCCGGTATAGGTCGCGGAACTGCGCAAATGGGCAAAAAGCAGCTTGATAGGGAAAAAACCTGCGAATGTGCAGGCTTTTTCTTTGAAATCGGACTATTTTGGCGAAAAACCTGCAAAAGTGCAGGAATTTTCGCTGAATGTGCACCTGAGCCCATGTCCCCGCTGAAAAGCCTGCACTTTTGCAGGAATTGTTCGTGGACAGCGATCAAAGACGCAAATTCATGTATTTTTGCAGGTTTTCTTCGTTCAGCCGGGCAGATTGTAGTTATCGCCTCTGACACGGGGGTTTTTGGGTAGCTTGATTTTTGCAGGTTTTCTTCGTGCGGCCAGGCAGATTGCAGCTATCTCCTCTAGCGTGGGGGTTTTTCAACAGTCTGAATTGTGCAGGCTTTTCACCGCTCACATGGACGCAGCCCCCCTCGGCGCCAGAAATCCCTGCACTCTCGCAGGCTTTTGGACGGAAGCGCCTATCAGGCGGCCCGCTCGCTGAACCGTCCGGTGCATCCCGGCTGCGTGACGACACACGGCAACGGTTGCGGCGGGATTTGCGGCATAAGTAAGCTCTACCGCGCATGATACGGCTCGTCCCCTCCGGCGGACAGGCGGTTGTCGGCTCCCCTATTTCCCCGCCATTCTGGCGCCAATCTTCGCTTGAAAATGCCCCATGACGGCATTCGGTTCTTGCGGGAACTCACCGGGATGCCTACGGACGAGTTCCGGCACGAGATGCCCTCGGCCCGTCTCTTCCAGCCGCTTGATATACCCTTTGAGATACCCCCTGGCATGGAACGGTCCGCCCTCTTTCATTACCATCCACAACGGGTCGACCGCGTCGCTGTTCCGGCACATCGCTTCGTCATGCCACTGGTTCAAATAATAGACCGCTTCCATGCAAACGTCCCGGTGCTCGGACGCAACATTGAGCTGTTCTTTAGGGTCTTCGGCAAGATTGAACAGCATCTCTTCGTCAAACAGATGGAAGCCGTCATGATAAGACCGGATGTAGATCCAATCCCGAAAACGAACGCTTCGCTGGACGACATGGGCACATTGCGAAACGACCAAATAATCGCGACCGCAGTCGGTTCCTTCTTTCAGAACAGGGGCGTAGCTGACACCGCTCCAGTCGGGCACGGCCGGCGTCCCCAGCATGTCAGCCAGTGTCGGCAGCAGGTCCAGATGGTAATGCAGGCCGTCATCTGCGATTCCCTGCTTCATGCCCGGCCAACGAATAATCATAGGAATGCGGCATGTACCCTGATCGGCGGTCGCATGTTCGCCGTAAATGCCCAATTGCCCCATATTCTCGCCGTGATCCGCAGAAATGATGATGATCAGGTCATCCATGACGCCCTGCTCTTCCAAAGCGGCAAATAACCGGCCAAGATGCTCATCCATATAACGGATGCCGCAATCGTAACCGTCAATCATCGTTCTCATGTCGTCCATGTTTTGAATTTCCCCGGGGTGCCGTGGGAAGTTCGGACTCGTTTCATTATTGTAGGTCTTGTTCCGAAAATCGATATTCAGCTCATTCGCGCTATGGGAACCGACCATTTGCTTATGCCTTTCCAGCACTTCCTCCGTCAACCATGCCGGCAGCGGCTCATTGGCGAACGGATTGCCGAATTCCATCGGTGCGCGGTAAGGCGTATGAGGATCCCAGTAATTGATATACAGGAACCAGTCATCTTTGCCTGCGTTGCGCCCGATCCAATCCAGAGCGACCGGCGTTACATGTTCGGCCGATTCGTTGCCATATTTGCCTGTATTAAGGATTTCGTTGAATCCGGCATAAAAATGAAAAGTCGAATGTCTTTGGGCAAAAGGACTAATTAACACCGTGTTCAAGTCGGCAGCCAGTCCCAAATAAGACGGGAGCGCACCTCCGCGCGTCAGCTTGCCCATCAGCTCGCGTTCCGTCCCTTCCAGCTTCATATCGCCGGCTGTACCGCCGTGGCCTACAAGACCGTTGATGATCCCGAACTTGCCGCTCATCAGCGCCGTCCGGGAAGGCGCGCATGGCGCGTCGGATGTATAATAATTGTTAAACCGCACGCCTTCGGCTGCGATTTTATCAATATTCGGCGAAGTATTCCGATGATAACCGTAGCATCCCAGATGATCCGGGCTCGTCGAATCCAAATCCAAAAATAATATTCTCATCTACCTCAACCTCTCCATTCATCGCTAAATATCTTTGCCCCATGGATTGTTCTGATCGATAATCGGCTCTCGAGTAAGTGCTCCCGTTGATTCCCACCAGCAATCCACTTCTTCCTTGAGCAGCCGGCGGATCCCCTCGAATTTCGGCCAGTTGGCAACATTTACATTCTCATCCGGGTCCTCTTCCAGGTCATACATTTCTTCGTAGCCCTCTTCGTAATAAAACACATATTTCCATCTCGCCGTCTGCACGCCCCGGAACGGATGGAATCCCCAGTACGCCTTGTAGTGCTCGAAAAATACTTTTTCCTCCGAAGGCCGTTCCTTCCGCACCATCGCGTTCAAAAACGAGCCGCCTTCAAAGCGCTCCCGTACCGGAAGCCCTGCCGCTTCGAGCAAAGTCCCCGGAACCGCAGCGCTTGAAACAAGATCGGGAATGACTTTCCTCGCCGGATCGAGGCCGGGAACATAGAGGATCATCGGCACGTTATACAGCTCCTTGTACGGAATAACGCCCTTTAAGCGCAGTTTGTGCGCCCCCTGCATATCTCCATGATCGCTGGTGAAAAGAATGGCGGTATTGTCCAGCAGTTCCTTCCTTTCGAGCTGCTCCAGCAAGCGGCCCAAATTCCGGTCCATCAGGCTCAGCATGGCCCGATAGCGCTGCGCGTCGCGCTTCACGATGTCCTCAGTCAGCGCCGACTCGGCTTTCGAAGCCCGCTCTTTTTGAAAAGCAGGCTTCGTGGATAAATCGTCGGCATAAAAGCTGGCCGGCACGGGCATCCGCTCCCTCGGAAATGCGGCGGCATCGCCTTCAAGAAGCTCGAAGGGACCGTCCTCCGGGGAATTCGGATGCGGCATATACCACGATACCGTTAAAAAGAACGCTTTCCCGCCATCGCGGTCCCCCAAGTAATTGAGCGCCTTCGCCGTTGTCTCGGCGTCCTTGCAGCTGTGAAACCGGGGATCGCCGTTGGCTCCGTCAAGCTGCAAGCCGTCCGTCCGGTAATCGGTGATTTGAAACCCGTAATCGGCTGGAGTATTGCCGAGATGCCATTTGCCGAAATACACGGTTTCATAACCGCAGCTATTGAATTCCTTGGCGATTCCCCAGTCGCCGGGATCCAGCATATGGCCGATATTATTGACACCCACCTGATGGGGGTATTTCCCTGTCATCCAGGTAGCTCTTGAAGGCGAACATTGGGCTGACGTGCTGATAGCCCCTGTAAACCGTGCGCCCATCTGCGCCAGCCGATCCAGGTTGGGCGTGCGATAGCTCGAATCGGCGCAGCTCATCGCCCGCATTTGCTGTTGGTCTGTCGTAATCATGACAATATTGCGCATTGCTGCATGTCTCCTCCTTCGGCTTAACCTTTGACTGAACCTACCATCATACCCTTATTAAAGTATTTTTGCAGGAAAGGGTAACAAAGGATAAGCGGCAAGGCTGTAGCCACGACGGCGGCCATTTTGACCGGCGGCCCGTATTCGAATCCCCCGATGTCTGTCGCCATTCCAGTGTCGGATTCAAGTAAAAATTGACGCAGGAAAGCTTGAACAGGCCATTTGTCAGCATCGTTTAAATACAAAATCGCTTGGAAATAATTGTTCCAATGAGCTACTCCATACATAAGCCCGATTGTAACGAGCGAAGGTAAAGACAGCGGCAAAATAATGCGGAACAGCAACCGCCATTCGCCGCACCCGTCAATTCTGGCCGCCTCCTCCAGTTCCAACGGAACGCTGGCAAAAAAGCTGCGCATAATAATCAGCAGGAACGGGAAAATAGCAGCGGTCAAAAATAGCGCCCAATAACTGTTCAACAGGTGCAATTGCCGCACGACGAGATAAGTGGGAATAATTCCGCCGTTGAAAATCATCGTAAACAAGACAAGCAGATTCAGCACTCTCCGCCCCTTAAGCCAGCTCTTGGATAATCCGTAAGCCATAAATACGGTGAACAAGAGGCTTATCGCCGTCCCGCAAATCGTGATCAGAAACGTATTGCCGTAAGCATGCGTGAAATTTCGATTTTGCAGCAAATAGCCGTACGAGTTCAGCGTCCATTCATGCGGGAAGATAAAAAATCCGCGCGTCATAAATTCGCTTTTTGTAGAGAATGAACTGAACAGGATATAGACGAACGGAAAGGCTACAAACAGAAAGCAGACCAGCAGCACCGCATAAATAAAGGCGTCGAAGAGGATATTTGCTTTTTTCATACTAGTAAACTCCCTCCTCGCCGAACCTCTTGGCCAAATGATTCACCGTCATGACAAGAACGAAAGCGACAACGGATTTAAAAAGGCCTACTGCGGTCGTAAAGCTGTACTCGCCTTGTTGAATGCCGTTGCGGTACACATAAGTGTCAAAGACGTCGGACACGCTAATATTTACCGAATTTTGGATCAACAATATTTGCTCAAAGCCTACATCCATGACCGAACCCAAGCGCAGTACAAACAAAATGACCGCAATGGAACGCAAGCTCGGCAAAGTAATATGCCACATTTGTCTCCAGCGTCCTGCGCCATCGACGTAGGCAGCCTCATAAAGCCCCGGGTCCACTGAGGCCAATGCGGCAAGAAACACAATCGCGCTCCATCCCATTTCCTTCCATATATTCTGGAACAAGAACAACCCTCGGAAGTAAGCGGGATCTGTCAACAGCTCAAATCGCGGAAATCCGTACTGCACCAATAGCTTGTTAATCCCGCCGTCCTGTGTGGCAAATAAAACAACGGTAATGCCGGCCACGACGACCCACGAAACAAAGTGGGGAATATAGATGGTCGTTTGCACGATTTTCTTAACCCACGGCAATCTAACTTCGTTCAATAACAACGCGATTATGATGGGTACAGGGAAAAAGAAAAGTAAATTAATTCCGCTTAACACAAACGTATTGCGCAGCAATATCCAGAAATCATGGTCGGCGAACAGCTTGCGAAAATTGTCCAAGCCGACCCAAGGGCTGCTGGCAAATCCGCCGATCGGGTCGTAGTCCTTGAAAGCAAGGACTAGACCCCCCATCGGAATATAACGAAACAGGATAAAGAATAACAAACCGGGCAAAATCATCAAATATAACGGCACGCTGCGACTTCCAAGTTTCATCATGGGGATCGTTCAACTCCAGTAATTAGTTATTGAAGCTTTTGGTACTCGGCATTGATATCCTTCGTGATTTGGTCCCCGCCATTTTTCAACCATTCTTCCGCCGCCTGATCGACCGTATCCACAGGAGCTTGCCCCATAATAATTTTAATCATGCTCGCGAGCCATTTCTGGTCCAGATTCGGCGCAAGCTTGGTTTGAACGTCCGATACAACCGCAGCCGCCGCATTCGGCCATTTGTATTTTGCGTTATTGTCGCCAAAGGCTTGAAGCTGTTTGGCCAGATTTCCGTCATCCCACTTATGAATTTGCACTAACGGATCAAATCGGCGCATGAACCATGTAGAAAGCAGAAACGGACGATCTTTGTCATAAGCTTCCAATTTGACGAACTTGCCGTTATCCGATTTGTAATGCACATTTTCAACGCCGTTTTTGATCAGGTCATACCCTTCGTCGGACAGCATATAATCCAGCATTTTCAAAATGCGCTGCTGCTTGTCTTTGTCGATGGAATTGTTGATCACAATCTTAGATGTCATCGACAAGGTGGAGGTTCCTTGTTTCCCATCCGGGCCTTTCGGCGGAAGAAGCTGGCTCACTACTGCGCTTGACTGCGCTTTTTTCAAAGTAGGCAAGCGGTTTTGAAGAAATTCCACCGGGACGACTTCGGCAATCCCCACTTTGCCGGATGTGAACTTGTCCGCTTGATCGTTCGTTTTATTGGTGGCGAAATCTTTGTCCAGAGCCCCTTCTTGATAAAGCTTGTTCATAAAGGTAACAAATTGTTTCAGTTCCTTGGTTTGCGTCTTAAAGTTGACCAACTGATCGCCGGATTTGCTCCACTCGTTGCCCAGGCCGAATGCCGCCATGATCGGAGCAATACCGTAAAATTTATTGTTTTGAATGCCGAACGAGAAACCGGTCGTATCTTGTTGGCCATTGCCATCCGGGTCTTGCGCAGCGAACGCCTTGGCCACTTGCGCGAATTCGTCCACTGTTGTCGGCATTTTCAATCCAAGCTTGTCCAGCCAATCTTGCCGGATGATAAACGAATCCCGCGTATCCTGAATATAGTAAGGAATGCCGAAGTATTTTCCCTTCGGATTTTCGATTTGCAATCCATCTTCCGGTATTTGTTTGCTCAGGTTCGGATATTGGTTCAAGTACGGTTTGACATCCATGAATACATTTTTATCCCGCCATTTGACAAACTCGTTTTGCTGAACCCAGAACACATCGGGAAAACTGTTGGAAGCCGCCATAACGTTTTCCTTTTGAGCCAATGTGTCGAAAGGAACCCACTGAATTTGCAGGTCGATATTTAATTTTTCATTCAGCTTCTGCACCACCGGGCTATTGTCCGCCCATCCCCCTCCGGAAAAGCTTGACGTCATTAAAGTGACGGTCATTTTCTTATCGGTCGAACCGCTGCCGGTTCCATCCGGCTTTTGTGTATCGCTTGCTTTCCCGCATCCGGTAGTACTGACGATAATCAAAGAAGATACGGCTAATGCGGCAAGTTTTTTCACTTTTTTTCCCCCTTGGATATATGGATGTGATAAATCTCACACTACTTACTATACAGTTCTCGGCTTGTATTTACGTTACCCTATTTTTTTGTTTATTGACTTATTTTTTTCTCACACGACGATTGAGACGTGTCCATGCGTTCTGGCCTTCGAAAATAGGGTATGCAAACGAAAGTCGAGCGGATAAAATGAATATAGATTCGGTCAATCGGGACGTACCGACTCTTCTTAAAGTTCGATCAGCAAATGAGGTGCTCCTATGTATCAGGTGCTTGTTGCGGAAGATGAATTCTGGATCCGGAATCAGGTCATTGAATTGATTGAAAGAATCGAAGGATTTAAAGTTATCGGTGAAGCAAGAGACGGCGAAGAAGCGTGGAAGTTGATGAATGAATTGTGGCCGGACGTGCTGATCACCGACATTATGATGCCGGGGATGGATGGGCTGGCACTGCTGCAAAGAGTGTATGAATATCAAGTGTCTGTCGCGCCGATCATTATTAGCGGGTATGATAATTTTTCCTATGCGCAAGAGGCGATGAGGTATGGGGTTGCCGAGTATGTCCTTAAGCCGATTTCAGAAGAGAAAATAAAGAAAGCCCTTACACATTCCGTGGAATTTATGCAGCGCTCTCACCGGCACCGGGAACAATGGCTGCTCATCCATGAATTTATTCATAAGCTGGATTCCTTTGACCGGCCAAAAGCTTGGCGTGAATTATCCGAGCTGATTAAATCCGTCTTAACCGTCAAACATGCGGCACATGGCGAGAAAATGGGCATGCTGCGTATCTTGTCGGACAAGCTGTATGAACAGACCGGCCATACGGGGGAGCGAGCGGAATGGGCCTCCATCAACGGACAAGACAAGGAAGCGATTCTTAAATACTTTTATTCCTTATTGGAAAATTGGTTTCGGCATCTTGAAACCGCTCCCAGCCAAAATCCGAATCTGGTTATGAAAAGAGTTCAAGAATATGTGCAAAAAAATTATATGAAAGAAATTACACTGTCGCAAATTGCCGAAATCGCTGATTTAAGCGTCTCCCGGTTTTGCGTCATTTTCAAAAAAAATACCGGCGATTCCTTCGTCAACTATTTGAACCAATACCGGATCGATAAGGCGAAGCAGCTGCTGCTTGAGACGGATTTGAAAATCTACGAAGTCGCCGATATGGTGGGCTTTTCGACGCTGCCTTACTTCAACCGGTTGTTTAAGACGGTAACGGGGCTTTCGCCCAACGAGTATAAGAGGAGCCTGGGAGTATGAGACAGGGCTTCTTTCGTAATTCTTCCATAGCTGTAAAAATGTATACCCTTTTCATGTGCCTTTCCATCCTGGTCGTCCTGCTGATGGCCAGTTTTTCTTACTTATTTTATAACAAAGCGGTAAAGCAGGATTTCAAAACCATTACTGGAGAGGCCTCCGAACGTCTTAGCTATCACCTTGAATTTTATTTAAAGCAAATGGCCCAATCGACGAGAACCTTGATCACTACACAGTTGGTTCAGAAGTGGCTGGAAAGCGGCGCCCCACTAACTCCGCAAGAAGTTACGGATTTGCAGAAGGAAATGGAAGTCTATATCTCTTTTAACTATCCGGAGATCGTCAATCTCTACTTGGTTTCTTCCGATAAGCGTATCATTGCCCTCAATAAAGGTGAAACGATGTACGCCAATAAACCTTGGTACCTGGAAACGCCGACGGCGCAAACCAAAACATTGCCAACGTACAGAAATTCGACGAATAATCTGCCGGTTATGAGCATGCTGATTCCCGTGTACAGTTCTCAAAATGTTTCTTTAATAGGGAACCTGGTCATTGAATTTTCCCTTGCCGAAATTAACGCCACGTTCCAAAAGTCCAATCTGGGCAAGAGCGGGTTTTTCTTTTTGCTGTCGCCGGAAGGGAATGTGATCTATTATCCGGATGAAAGATGGGTAGGGAAGGCTCGAAGCGATACGGGCCTCAACACGCTGTCTCTGCAATTGGACGGGCAATCGAGCATCCAGGAATGGAACGGCAAAAAATCCTTGGTGGATGTTACAAAATCCGGGCAAACAGGATGGAACATCGTGGCCATTGTCCCCTACCAAGAAATCGCGAGCGGATTGAATACGGCCATCAAATCTTCACTGATCACGGTCGTTATTATCATTCTCTGTCTCGTGGCGGTCATCCCCCTAGTGTTGAAAAGTTTTGTCGGACCGGTAAAAAAAATGAAATCCGCCATGGAGGCGGTGGCCAGAGGCGGTTTGAATGTTCGAGTTGAGCTAAACTCCGAAATCAACGAATTTCAAATTCTGAGCTACAGCTTCAATAAGATGGTGGAACAATTGAACGATTCGTTAAGAATGGTAGCCGAACTGGAAATGAAAGAGATGAAGCTGCAATTGCATCAACAGGAAGCCGCCATTCAAGCGCTGCAAAATCAGATTAATCCGCACCTTCTCTACAATACGCTCGGCATTATCAGCGGCATTGCGTGTTTGGAAAATAATCCGTTAACGGAAAAGCTTGCGCAAAATTTAGCCGATGTATACCGTTACGCGGCCAGTTTCGCCAATATGGAAGTCACGCTGAAAGACGAGCTCTCGATTCTTATGAAATACTTGGAAATTATTCACATTCGATTCCCCAAAAGCTTTGAAAGCAAAGTAGTCATCAATGAAAAATTTTTGGATTCCCGAATCATGAAGCTGACTCTGCAGCCCATCGTAGAGAATGCCGTGAAATACGGAATCGAGCCTCGCGGAGGGAACGGAGCTATCATCGTAACCGCCTACGCCGAGGAGCAAGACCTTATCATCGAAATTGCGGACAACGGACCAGGAATCGACGAACATAAGCAAAAAAGCTTCGAGCACGCATTTAAGTCCGGAAATGCACATGACGAAGCAAGTCAGCACGAATCGCTGGGCCTGCCCAATGTCCAAAAGCGCATACAGCTAAAATATGGCCCCGCTTACGGAGTCTCGATTCATTCCTTTCCGGGCAGAGGCACTGTAATCGGAATCCGAATCCCCAGGACGGCCAAATGATAAGCCGATTATCTTGGTTGATGTTCTAATATTGTTTGCTTCTGTGCGATATTTGACGTTTTTAGGGAGGAAAATAAATGAAGCGGCTGTTCATTTATTGCCGGTTAATCGTTCCCGGGAATCCGCTTCATTCCCTTCCAAACGTTTTAAAAACGTTGCTCTCCAGTTTACCGACAGCTCTTCCACTTCGAGTATTTTTCTAATACCTGCGATATGATCTTTCTCACGATGCATGATACGGTTCGCATAGGAAACCGAAATTGCTTTGGGATGGCGGGCAATTCTTCTTAAACAGGCGGATGCGGGTACGACTCCTTCTTGCAAAACGCGAAAATAAAAGCCTGTATAACCGGTTTCCTGCACTTTTAGCGGCATATCGGGCAAGTTGTATGTTACGGACAATTTATAACAAGGCTGCCGTGGTTGACTGACCTGCACGATCGATTCGCCCAGCTCAAATATATCGCCAATGCAGACATCCGCTTCGAGTAGTCCCCGGATCGTTAAATTTTCTCCGAATGCGCCGTATTCCAAAGTTCTTTGTAATTCCTTCTCCCAATACGGATAGTGTTCGTAAGGATAGACGCATACGGCCTTCTCCTTGCCGCCATGATGAACCAGATCCGCTTGCCCGTCCCCCTCGAAATTCAGACTCGATAAAAATAGGGATCTGTTCGCAGGCCGTTTGAATATTCCGGTTGAAATTTCTTTATGATTAAAGCTTATCTGTTGGGGTTTACCTATATTGATCGAAAGTATTTCGACATGACTCATTGGAGATCACCGCGCCTTTCCATCTGTGGATTCAAGAACCATTATCAGCCTTATTTCTCAAAACGGAACCAGCCAAAATCGAAATTGGATCCCGGCAGGAAAATAAAAGTTACTTTTTGAACGCCTGTAATCTTTTCCAAGTCGAAAACTTGCTCTTCATACCCGTCGGACTGAGTAAAATCAACAATCCGGTTGCTTTCACCTTCATGATTCGCGAAGCGGATATGAATCGTATTTTTATCGATAGGCGATTTGCCGAACACAACAAGCCTTGTTGCGCCATCACTGGTAAAATCGAAATGTTCAAATTCCAGGGAAACGTTGTTGCCTATCCCCTCTACACTTGTTCCTGTAATTTCAAATGTATCCCCATATATGCGGTCGCATTCCGCCGCGTGATTAAGCTCGAAAGCTCTGCTCCCTTGCCGGAAGGAAAATCCTTTAATATGCACCTTCTGACGAAGGACGAAGCAAATCGAAGAAATGCCGCGAAGTCTCTTGGACAGATGATAGGTTTCTTCTTGATACGTATTCCACTTCGTTGGTTTTTGGTAGACGACATCCGCCAAGAGTGAGCTTCCGTCCTCCCCTGGCACTCCTTCCCAAATTTGCAGGGGGTACTCTTCGCTCGTCAAAGCAAAAATGGGGATGGTGATCGTGTCGGAACCATAGGGGCCGAAGTCTATTTGATGAAAGCCGACTTGAGTTTCGCCCTCCCTGCTGGTGGCTACACCTCTTTCATTCCCGTTGCCGACATCCCCCTTACTGTAATCGTAAAGGCCTGCGGATATAAAACCATAAGGATCCAGGTAAGCTGTGCCCAGCCCGACAACCGTAAATTCCAATTGCGATATGATCCTGGTCTTGTCGCTGCCATTTCTGCTTGTACAGCGAAGACGGAACTCGCCGTCCCCCAGCGCGGTGACCTTTGCTTCGCAGCCGGCCGCATCCACCTTTGCGATATTGGACACAATCCCTGCAGCATCTACCACGCTCCACTCGACTTCCTGATAAGTGGTGTCAGCGGGGTGCAGTTTTGCCCTTACCTTCATTTCTTTGGCCGTTTCATCGAACCTTTGCCCGGAATCGCTAATGATTTCAATCTTGCGAACCGGTATTTCTTCGCCGCTTCCCATGCCCATGACGCACGGCAGCTCATGATTCCGGGTATTCGCGGAAATACCCGCAACTGTCCGAGCCTCAACCGGGAGAGACTCGAATTCCGCTGTCCGGCTGTTCATTCCTGCCGAAGATACTTTGATCTGAATGTTTCCGGGCGTAAGCGTCGATCCGATAATAGCCATCAACTTACCGCTGAACAACCTTCTGCTCAATCCTTTATACGGATCGTAATCCGTACTGTCCCCGTTGTCCAAACCAAGCAGCCGGCCTGCCCCAGTCACTTCAACATGCACTCGATTATTCGCATTTTCTACGGTATGCCCGTTCTCATCTTCCATTGTAATTTCTACGAAAATAAGATCTGTGCCATCGGCCAGAAGCCGTTCTTTATCCGCGGCCAAACGGATCTTCTTCGCATCGCCAAACGATTTTTGGCTGTCGGCAGCAAGAATACGGCCAGCTTCATCATAGGCTATTGCAGTTAACTCGCCGTCTTGATAAGGAATCTTCCACCAGCCGACAAGCTGCGTACCATGTTGATGATCGATATCATGCGTTCCTACCCGAACGCCATTCAGCTGCAATTCGATTCTGGGCGCATTCGAGCAGACGCGAACGTCAATCATCTGGCCGTCATTAAAATCCCAATACGGAAAAATATGGACCATCGGACTGGTCTTGTAATCCGTCCATGCCGCCTGATAGATGTAATAGGAATCTTTCTTAAATGTAGCCGTATCGATCTGTCCAAAATAAGAGTTCTTCGTATGATACGGAGTCGGTTCACCAATATAATCAAATCCGGTCCATATAAATTGACCGAGGGAGAACGGCGTATCCCTTTCTGCGATCATGCATGCTTCCGCCGATTTGGCCCCCCAGCTCGTCGGGCTATTTCCAAGTGCGGAGCATTGTTCGTCGTCATCGGCAAGAATGGATCTTTCGAACGGGAAACGATAGATGCCGCGGCTTTGCACGACAGAGGATGTCTCACTGCCATAAATAATCCAGTCTTCATGCTCTTCATGATGCTTATGATAATATTTTTCCGCATAATTGTATCCTGCGACCTTAACGATATCAGCGCATTTTTGAGCATTTTCCCAAGGCATATAATTCGAGCCGATCGTGACCCTTGCATTCCCTTTCGGGTCATAAATCCCGACCTCGTCCATTAGCATCCTGGTTATTTCTTGCCCTCTCTCATCCGCATAAGTATCGTAAATCTCATTTCCGATACTCCACATCAGCAGGCTCGGATGATTCCGGTCCCGCATCACCCAGCTCTTCACATCGGCAGAAGCCCAGTCCTTAAAAAATCTTGAGTAATCAAATTTAGTTTTAGGTCTTTCCCATATATCAAAAGCTTCCGAGACGACAAGTATTCCCATCTCATCCGTCAAATCCATCAATTCCGGGGCCGGCATATTATGGGTCGTCCGTATTGCGTTGACACCCATTTCTTTCAAAATATCAAGCCTTCTTTTCATCGCCGTTTTGTTAAACGCCGTTCCTAAGGCACCTAAATCGTGATGTTCGCAAACTCCGTTCAGCTTCATCTTTTTACCGTTCAGATGAAGTCCTTGGCTGGGGGACATCTCAATGCTCCGAAACCCGATATTGTGGGATATGTTTTCAATTTCACTATTCGATGCCGCCAGCTCTAATCTGGTAATCAGCCGATAGAGATTGGGCTCATCCGTGCTCCATAGCAAAGGATTCTCAACAAACAGACTTAGTCGGCTCATTGTTCGAATATCGTTTCCTGCATCGACCTTCTCTGATACGGCGGCAATCTTTTGATCCTTGTACAGGATTGTGTGCGAAATTTGCACAGCTTCATGCACGCACATTTCGGTATCGACTTCGACCTGCCAGCCGTCGTCCGTCTTTTTCGTCGTTATGTAAACGCCATCCGTTGCAATATGATTGTTATCTCTTGTTTTGAGCCATACATTGCGGTAGATGCCCGCCCCCGAATACCATCTGCTGCTCGGGCTTTGATGCACGACTTTTACGATAATTTCATTCGCCCCTTCGACGACGGCAGCTGTGATGTCATGCTCGAATGAGGAGTACCCGTATTTCCATTCTCCTGCAAACCACCCGTTCACATAGACGGAAGAATCCATATAAACACCGTCAAAGCATAGCAAAAGCTGCCTATCTTCTTTGGCGCAAATAAATGTCTTGCGATACCAGCCAATACTGTTTTCATAAAGATTAAGCGTATCGTAAATAAGCCAATCATGGGGAATATCAATGGGCTCGAACGTTAGACCGGCACAATCTGTCGCTTCCAAGCCGCTTTTTGCAAATTCCCATCCATCGTTAAAAAGTATTTTCTTATTCATAACCTGCTGCCGTCCTCTCCCACCATTCCCATTATTAGACTCACTCGGTTTCTCCCACCTTACACAATCTGGAAAACCGGACGTTCTTTGATATAGTGAACGGGAATATCCGGATACATGCTTGTCAGCTTGTCGGCCAGAAGCTTCATCCCCGGCTCTTCACTTTCAGCATGACCGAGGACGATCAACGCCTTGCGTCTTCCTTGATAGACCGCATCCCTCACATACTCGGGCGTTTCCCATTCCGGCCCTTCCCCGTATAAAATAAGATCCAGAGACTCTTTGTAAAATAAAGGAAGCGTATGCTGACCTCCGCCTCGGTATCCCGCAAGCAAGCCGATCCTCGAACAATTCATCCCGAGGTCGCCTTGCGTTCTTACAAAAGCAATTCCCAGCTTTTTCTTCACATATTCCGCGATTGCGCCTGCCGTATCCGCGGGAATATGCAGGACGGAGGCCGCAGCATCATGCTTCCGAATGTACGGGGTCCAATCGAGCGCCTGAATCAAGCCCTCCATGACACCATCCGGCGTATAGCGATGCCAGTAATCGTGGAACCGGAATAGCGCGATGCCCGAGGATTCCAAAAGCTTCCTTTTCTCCTCGTACACCGGGTCTTCCTTATGAGCTGCGCTATCATGATGCGAGAAGAACGGCCCTTCGTGAGCAATAATCAAATTCGCTCCCCGCCGTATCGCTTGCTCGATGACCAATTGCGTAGGCATGAAGGCGGTCACAATCCCCGTCACCTCTGTGTCGGGATGGCCGAACTTCAGCGTATCGACGGTTTGCTCAAGCTTGCCGACCGGAGCTATTAACGCGTCGATAACCGTTTTTATTTTTACACTCATCGTCTGCCCTCAAGTCATTCATGTCCGTGCCGCTTCCAGGCACATCAGCCTTTCAATGCACCGACCATGACTCCTTTCACAAAGTATTTTTGCAGAAACGGATACAACAATAAGATCGGAGCCGTCGTAACGATAATCGCCGCATACTTGAGTGTCTCGGCAACGCTCTGACTCTGCATCAGTGTTGTCGTCCCGATCATATTCGCATTGTCGTTCTCCAATAAAATGTTCCTGACCACCAATTGAACGGGAAATAAATGTTGATCGCGCAGGAAGATCATCGCGTTGAACCAGCTGTTCCAATGCCCTACCCCATAGTACAAAATCATAACGGCTATTACAGGCATGGATAGAGGGATGAAAATGCGAAACAAAATGGTGAAATGCCCCGCTCCATCCAAGAAGGCCGATTCTTCAAGTTCTTTGGGAATAGCCAGAAAATACGTTCGCATAATGATTAAATTAAAAGTACTGATGGCTGACGGAAGAATTAACGCCCATAACGTATTCGTAAGCCCGTAGGACTTCACGATCAAATAGAAAGGAATAAGTCCGCCCTGAAAAAACATCGTGAATACGATGAAGAACATAATGGGCCTGCTTAATAACACATCGTCCCTCGAAAGAAAATAAGCGCCGAGCGACGTTAATGTCAGATTGATCGCCACGCCAACGAACAGGACGAAGAACGTATTTTTAAAAGCTTGAAGAAAGGTGGCATTGCTAAAAACGGCTTTGTAGCCATCCAGCGAAAATCCTTGCGGCCAGAGCAAAATGCCGTCGAATGAGATCAGCCTGCTGCCATCGCTTAAAGACGAGAACAAAATATACAGCAAAGGGTATACCGTCGCTAAAATCAATATTACCATAATTAAACAGTTGGCTGCATCAAATATCCGTTCTCCGAATGTCGGTCGGTTCATCGCGGGTCCCCCTCCTTACCATAAGCTGTTCTGACTGACCCGCTTGCTGAACTGATTGGCCATCAGAAGAATGATGAAATTGATCACGGAATTGAATAACCCTACCGCAGTGCTGTATCCATAGTTAAATTCCAAAATCCCCTTGCGGTACACGAAAGTGGAAATGACATCCGCGGTTTCGTAAATGCTTGCGCTGTATAAAAGAATGATCTTCTCAAAGCCGACGTTCATCAAGTTGCCCAGCGCCAGAATGAGCATGATCATGACGGTAGGCAGGATGCCCGGCAGCGTAATATGCCAGATTTGGCGGAACTTCGTGGCGCCGTCGATCTTGGCGGCTTCATACTGCTGCTGGTCAATGCCGGATATCGCGGCAAGATAGATGATCGTTCCCCAGCCTATCTGCTGCCAGATCTCACTGATCACATAGATGGACCGGAACGACTCCGGCTGCTGCAGGAACGATGCCCGCTCCCCACCAAAGAAGGCGATCACATCATTGATCAAACCATCCGACAGGGTAAAATACCGGATAATGCCGGCGACCACTACCAGCGTAATGAAATGCGGCATGTACGTAATCGTTTGCGTAATGCGGCGGAACAGCGGACTCTTTAATTCATTCAACAGCAAAGCAAGAATAATAGGCGCCGGAAATCCGAAAAGCAGATTGCTCATGCTGAGCAAGATCGTATTTTTGATCACACGAAAAAAATAAATGCTGGAAAAGAATTCTTTAAAATGCTTAAAGCCCACCCACTCGCTTCCAAGTATCCCCTTGGCGGGCACAAACTGCTTAAAGGCGATGATCGCGCCATACATCGGCGCATAATGAAAGGCAATGTAGTAGACGATGACAGGGATCATCATGACGTACAGCCACTTGTTGCGTATGAGATCTTTCCTTAATAAGCTGGTCATTGCTCCACCTTCCTTTTGCACAGTCCCAAATCCGCTCAGAACAAAGGACCGCTGCTTGCGTCTAGCGAGCGGCGGTCCCCAGCCTCGGCTTTCATTACCGCTTTAAATATCTTTCATACGCATCCTGTTGAATCTTCAGCGCGCGTTCGATGCCCAAACTCTTCATTTGCTGAACGTATTTATCATAGTTGTCGACCGGCTCGGCGCCCAAAATAATTTTCAGCTCCGCCTCTTTCACCAGCGCATTAATATCGTTCATGATGCTGGCCATTTCGTCCGATTCCGCCGCAGTCGGCGTCACCGGCGGCAGCAAATGGCTCGCATGATTCGTATTTTTCCAAATATCAATCGCATCGGTCGTCTGCTTGTACTTCGTCGGCAGGTTGTTATCCTTCTGGATCATCGGGAAGTTCGTGCCATGAGCGTACTGCATCATGACTTGGTCGCTGCCGAGTCCTTTCGGATTTTTAACGACCAGATCCGTATAAACAGGCTTTCCGTCCTTCATCTCGTATGTAGTGCCCTCGATGCCGAACGTATTCAGCATGCTGCCTTCCTTGGAGTAAGCATAATCCAGCCAGCGCATCGCTGCTTCAATGTTTTTGGTTTTCGCCGAGATCGCTGCGGAGCTTGTGCCCGCATACGCATTATCAAGCTGGCCGAATTCCGGCTTGGTGCCCTTTACGAGTGTCGGATACGGCGCGGCGACATAGTTTGCCTTCGGGTCGGCGGCTTGCGCGGTCGAATTGTACTTTTCGATATAAAACTGCCAACCGAACGTCGCTCCGCTCACCTGGGACGTCATTTTCTTGTCGACCGTCGCCGCATCGATCGATGCAAAATCTTTATCGATCAAGCCTTCCTTATACCACTTATTCATCGTTCGAAGATATTCCTTATATTCCGGTTCCAAGTAGCCGTAGACGACTTTGCCATTCTTGACATAGTAGTTGCCCATCACTCCATAGGCGCCCGCAAAGCCTCCGGTACGCTCGCCCAAGAACATGGTGCGGAAAGTAACCGGCGCCGCAGCGTTCTTTTTCTCCTTAAACGCCTTCAGCACGGTATACCACTCATCGATCGTTTCAGGAACACCCAGCCCCAGCTCATCCAGCCAATCCTTGCGGATAATGGGCCCGCCGTATACGCGACCGGCTTCCGAACGAATAAACGG
Source organism: Paenibacillus sp. sgz302191 (assembly GCF_057749925.1). Lineage (NCBI taxonomy): Bacteria > Bacillati > Bacillota > Bacilli > Caryophanales > Paenibacillaceae > Paenibacillus > Paenibacillus sp. sgz302191. The sequence continues at coordinate 38,260 of NZ_JBYLHY010000011.1, read as the reverse complement.
GAATGCATAATACGTGCCGTTGTCCGTTTTGATCATTTTATCGATCTCCGGATTATCCTGCAGCGCTTTCTTCAGGTTGGGCGCGTATTGATCGATGTAATCGTTAAGCTTCAAAATATAACCTTGCTCCACCGCCTTCTCCGGTCCCCCCGGATATTGAAGCCAAGTATTCAGGAATATGTCCGGCAGCTCCCCGGCTGCCAGCAGCAGGCTGAACTTTTGGTCTTTCATCGGTGTGCCGCCTAGATGCTTAATGGCGATTCCGGTACGCTTTTGGTATTCTTCATCAATCTGTACTTTCTCGGGGATGCCGCCAAGCGATTCCGTCATATAAGTTAGTTCGATATTTCCCTGCATCGGATACGTAAAGTTTGCGTTCTTGCCGCTCGTATTTGCCGCCGGCGCCCCTTCATTGCTTTGGCCTCCGGTGCATCCCGCCGCCATCAGCGCGAAACTTGCAATGAGAGCTGCGGAACTAAGGAGCTTGCCTTTGCTTATTGATTTCATGATGAGCCAATCCCCCTGATCATTTGATTTGTGCCTTGATTAACCGCTTTCTCAATGTAATCCAAGCGCCCGATGCCGGCAATGTTCAATTTCGCAACTCGGTTGACGAAATGCAAAAAAAGACGATTGTCAATTTGACTTCTATCGTCTTTTTGGTTAATGCCGGTTTTTGCTGATCATGGCAAACTTTTATATCGGCCCGGCGTTATGCCTTCATACTTTTTGAACACCCGGATAAAGGCGCTGCTGCTGGCAAATCCGACCTTAAGCGCCGTCTCGTCGATCGAGGCCCCTTCGTCCAGCAGCAGCTTCGCCTTACTGATTCTGACCTGGCTAATATAATCATGCAGCCCTTGACCGGCATGCGCCTTAAATACTTTGGACACATATTGGGGAGTAATGCCGAAGTGCGCCCCGATCATGGAGACGCTTAGATTGTCATCGGAGAAGCTGGCTTTCACGTACTCTTCCACCTGACTGCCTATGCCCATATTGCTCATTTGGGACATTTTTGCATGGGCACGCTCGCAGACTAGAGATACGATCTCCAGAAGCTCCTGCCTGAATTCGGCGCGGGTGGAGCAGCCCAGCAGACGCTTGACCGGACGCCGCTCTTCCCACATGGCCGATTTGCACGTATCCAAAGGAATGGTCTTCATCATCGTACTGGCCAAGTCAATCATAGCGCATTTGATCATTTCAATCGAAGATTGATGGCAAAATATACCCTCGATCAGATCGTCCATCAGCTCGATGGCTTTGTGCACATCACCGCTCTTGATCACATTGATCAAGATGATCTCATCATTCATGGAATAATAATAATCCGTGTCCTCTTGTTTAATATCCCCGTACCAGATAACTCCGTCCTCATGAAGCAGCAAGCTGTATTCCCGAGCTTCTAGCGCCTGAAGGAAACCTTGATGGATCCCTTTAAGCCCGTTTTGCAATTCGCTCCCTGCGACGACGAAGGACAGACGGTAACGCTGCTCGATGAATTCAAGCGCCTCCGAGAGCGCTGCCTCGACATCCTCTTTCCAACATCCTGCATGCTCCGGATTCACATTCACAATGGCTCCCAGCATACCGTCCAAATCCGCAAAATGGATGCCGTGCCGGGGCCGAATCAGATCCATCACAATATTGGAGACAATAAAATGCGACAACTCCAGTGACATTCTTTTGCCAACTTGGCCCAACTCCATATGAAACAACAGTACGGAAAACTGCGCCGACGTCCACTGCAGACGGTAAATTCCCGCCGCTTCCTCTATGGACAGCGATTCTTCCGCATGCCCCTTTAACAGTCGCGACAAATAGTAGCCCTGAAGCACTCGAACTTGCTGGTACTGCTGATTGTTCATATCGTCCCGCTCCCGCAAAGTCGCCAGCACGCTCTCGCGGATAAAGGCATACTCGTCCTTACCGTCCCCCTCGCTCACCTTCTTGAAGCGGGAAAATACATGGACCAGCTCGCGGACGGGACCATAATTTTTCCGGGCAAAATAGGAAATCACTCCGGCTCCGATAAGACAGCAAATCAACAGCCCCAACAGGTTCAGGTTGCGGATTTCTCTGGCACGCTCCCAAAATACATCGGAAGGAAATACGCTTACATACCGCCATGCCGTAGTATCCGAGTCCACAAACGTAACCATGCTGTCGGAGCTGCGCAAAGATTGAAAATACGTTTTCGGCACGGTTTCGCCATTGCGGTTCTGGAACAAAATTTCATCATTTTGATCGATAATAAAAATTCTGCCCCTGTTCACCCAATCCACGTTCTCCAGCAAATGCTGTATATTGTTTCTGTTGATCGGCATCATTAACGTCCCGTCTTGCCTTCTCTCGGCTTTATTCGTTAACGCTTCCATAAAGACGACCGTTTCTCCCGGCTTGTCCGACTCGTTGACCGGCATCAACCGGTATTTCTTGCGGTCAGGTTCCCTTACGCCAGCCAGCCAATTGTCATAGGTCAATTGCGGGGACCGGTGGTTCACATCGTAGAACAACTTGGCTTCCGCATACGTTTCGTTCGTCAACACCTTATCCAGCTTGACCGAATAAATGTAAATTCCGTTAATGAAATCGTTAATGGATTTGTATTTGCTGAGTTCCTGTCCGGTTTTGTAGATTTGAAAAGCATGCTCAGGCTCCGCATCGTCATCGAGCTCCAGATATTTTTTGATATCCGGATGAATCGAAAGCTGAGCGGCCAGCTTCTCCGTTTGTTTCAGCTCATTATCAACAATAAATTTAACTTGATTCAGCATCGCATTGCTGGCCCGGCGAATTTCATATTCGACAATTTGTTTCGTTTGCAAATAGACGACCGCACTGACGATCAGAGGAATAATCATAATCACGGCGTAGGAAATGATCCACTTAAACGCTACACTATTGCTGAATTTTAAAAAGGTCCGCATATCCGACGCTCCTCATAATAAACACACAGCTTAGAACCATTTTGTATTTCATTATATCGGATCATGCGGTCAATTCAATGAAACCATTTTGGAATTGGATCGACAATTTCGCAACAAACGGAATCTACAATATGAAATCCGATCGGCAAATTGCAAACAAGAGGAGTTGCATGGAAGCTTTTTGACGCAAATGGATCATCCTGCATCAAAAAAAATCACCCTGCGGGTGACTGACGAATTCCCCCCGGGAACATGGATGCCCGTCATCGCCAACATCACCGGCCATTCGCAGACTTTGTAAAAACTTGCCCATATCAGCACAGCCGTGCACGGAAAATCGGCGAAAGTCAGGCAGTTGAGAAGCTCGCGCGCCGAGCCGGACCGCTCGGCTGCCTGGCTGCCTGGCTGCACGGAGAAAGCCTGCGAAAAACCCCATGACGTCGTGGACGTCACCCCACAGAATGAAAATAATCAGGACTACTACGTTCTATTTTCGTATAAAGTGCAGGTTTTGCTCGTTGAGACGCATGCAAACGTGCAAGCCGCCCGAGAAAGTCGCGACACTTTGTTAGGCTTAGGGGGACAGCCACTTTCCCAGCGGCGCCTCTCCCGGTGCAGGTCGTGGAACTGCGCAATTGGGTGGGAAGCAGCTTGGTAGAGAGAAAACCTGCAAAAGTGCAGGCTGCCCGAGAAAGTCGCGACACTTTGTTAGGCTTAGGGGGACAGCCACTTTCCCAGCGGCGCCTCTCCCGGTGCAGGTCGTGGAACTGCGCAACTGGGTGGGAAGCAGCTTGGTAGAGAGAAAACCTGCAAAAGTGCAGGTTTTTGCGCTGGAAACGGTTCGTTTGGAGGAAAAGCCTGCAATTGTGCAGGAATTTCCGCTCCCGATGGGGTTGAGCTTGAATATGAGCGAAAAAAACTGCAGATTTGCAGGAATTTTTCCCAGCAAGCGCTTTCAGGTGCAAAAAGATGTACTTTTGCAGGTTTTCTTCGCGCAGCCAGGCGCTTTGTGGCTCGACAGCCTGACTTTCGCAGGCTTTCTCCCGGACCGGCCTGGCAAGCGGCCTCATGGCCACCCGCCGTGCAGCGCTGTAACCCGTGCCGGGGAGAGGCGCGCATCAGGAAAGAGCCGCTGTGCCGACGCCAGCCGGTACAACCGCACCGCGCGCGCAGTTCCCAGCGCACGGTGTTGCGCTGCATGACGGCGGTCGACCACATGGCCATGTCGTGCACAAACGTCCTGATAGCGCCGGAAAATTGTGCGAATACCTCCTTCATGACGCCGGGCCGCCGATGTTCCTCGAGTCTTCGCTTGCCAAAAACCGGGACCCCATTAGAGTCCCGGTTTTCTTGTATACGAACCCCTCAGGTTCTCGACTGGGGTTCAGGAAAGCTTATGAGCCCATCTGCCAACCGCTGCCACTTGCGAATCGTGGAAATCTGTTCGAAATTTCATACAGAAATTGCACTGATTTCGTAAAATCGAGAAATAGGTATGAAAAATCGAACAGAATCGTGCCTACAGCGGTAAAAATGACTTTGTATGCGAAAAATCATACAGAAAAGCGCAAAAGGGACTGCAATAGGCCGTCTCATGACAAGCAGTTACAACAGGTCATGACTTCGTCATAGCCCTGTGTATCCGCGCTCCGCCATGATTGACATCCATCGCCAGAACCGTTTCCAGCTCCGCTTTCGCTTCTTCCATTTTGCCGAGACCAAGCAGGCCGAGGCCTCTCATAAATCGGCAATGAATTGTGTTGCGCTTGTCCAAATCGTCCTCGAACACTAGGAAATCCGGCAAAGAAACCGCGAAATAGTCAAATTTCACGTCATCATGCAGATGCTTTTCCGCATAGTCGATCAGCTTGTTGAACCTGCGCTTCGCTTCCTTTTCTATGCCCAGCTTGTTCCAGGCGAGTCCCTGATAAAAAATCATCTCCGGCGGCTGATCGTTGTAATACATCGCGCTCGTCGGTTCCTCCAAGCCCTGAGACGCTCGGCGGAAGCACGCTTCCGCTTCGGCCGTCTTAGACATGCCCTCGAGAGCAAGCCCCATGAAGTAGTACACATGATTCTCCTGCGCGCCCTCCAGCTTGCCTTCGCCCAGGTTATCCGGATACACAAGCGCCGTTTGCAAACGGTCAAGCGCTTCCGCAAACCGACCCTCCGCCAAGTTCTGCTTAGCGGCTTCCACATGTCCCAGCACATGCTGGCCGGTGACCTTGCCTTCGCCTCCCTCCCACGGGTGGAAGTTCCGAACGTCCAGCGCCTGCAGAGCTTCCCGGTGCCGCCCTAATTGGTTGAGAAGCGTTACATACTCAACATACAAATCGTCGCGTTTCTCAACAAGCGGCATATGCGCCTGGAGGGCACATAAACGCGTCTCAGCCGGATGGCCCAGCCTCTTATAAAGCTGATCCAGCTCGTAGAATACGCGGGCATCGTCCTGCCCGAGGGCAAATGCGCGCTCCAGCGATTGCAGGGCGCGTTCCGAATCGCCCAGCTTGTTATAAAACGCGAGCGCCAAATTGCGGTGAACGGTCGCGAAAGCGCCGTTAGCTTCGCGCGAGGCCTTCCAAGCCCGGACGGCATCGTAATGCCGTTTCTTGTCGTAGTACCAGTTCCCCAAATAATAGTTCGCCTTGTCATCCGCAGCATTGGCGGAAACCGCGCTTTCCAGCGCCAGCAGCTCGAACAGCGTGTTGGGAAAGCAAAGGCCCGGCGCCGCCGTCTGCCCGGCCGCCCGATGCTGCGAAGCCAACTCCGGATGGCCGGAAAGCTCGTGCAAATAGGCAAGCGCGTAGTGAACCGTCGGATAGGCTGCTGCCGAGGCGCTCGGCGCGATTCGGTTCAGCACCTCAATCGCTTCTTTCAACAGCCCGGCGAACGCATAATCGGACGCCAAGTTCAAATAATTGTGCGCACTGCCGCGCAGCAAACGCCGCAATTCCTCGCCGGCCTCCAACGACCCGGCCTCATCCCCGGCTTCTTGCAACGCCAGCATAAGCTCGTTTCCGGCGCCGAAGTCGGCGATATCGCTCTGCAGCGTTTCTCTCGCAAAATCGGCAGCTTCTGTCCGGCATCCCCGTCTCCGCAGCAGCGCCGCCTTGAGATGGCGTGCCTTGAAATTATGGGCGTTTCGGACCAGAGACTTGCCGACAAGCTCGAAAGCCTCCTCGATCCCCCCCTGGGATGCGGCAATCTGGGCGAGCGTAAAGAAGCCGGCGTCCTGCCAGGCTCCCGACCACGTCGCCTTGTACAAAGCGGCAAACGCCTCGCGGTTTCGCCCCTGCAGCTTTAGCGACAGGCCAAGCTGGTAGTAAGCCTCGCCGTCATACGGATTCGCGTTGCGCCAGTTCAGCGATTTTACTGCCGTGCGAAAATGCTTTTCGGCCTGGGAAAACTGCCCTCGCCGCAGCAGCAGCGTGCCGTATGCGATATTGATCCGAATATCGCTCTCATCCCGCTTCAAGCCTTCCAAATAGTAAGCTTCCGGCTCGAACGTCGCGTGACGGTACTGCTCAAGATGCAGACCTGCCAGGTAAAGCTGTTCATTCGTGCGCAGTTCATGCGGCTCCGGCAAAGGTTTGGCGGCTTCCGGCACTTCTTCGATGGACGGCGCTGCGGGCCGGTAGGAAACCAACAGCCGTCCATCGGCGCTATGAACAGTAATGGTTAACTCATGCGCTTGGTCGTCATCCTCCAGGGGAACAGCCAATTCAAAGGTGGATAACGGGGATAGCGCCGCCGTTTCTTTGAAGTAGGACCGCCGCTTCCCTTTCAGCTCAATGACCGCTCCTTCGTAGAGCGAAGTCGCATAGGCCTGAGCGAGCGCTTTGCGCGTCCGGTCGTCGACCTCCAGATTGACTGCCGCTTCAATGGTCGCGTTTTTGACAACACCGATGTTCTTGTAAGGCATAAAATATTGGGTGAACGATTTCTCCTCGTAAGGCGCAAGCCAGGTGAAATCGGGCTGATTGTCCGTGAAGACGCCGGTCATCAGTTCAATATACGGACCGTCTTCGTCCGTCAGATTGCGGTCCCAGGCTTGGCCGAACTCGCCATTGCCCCAGGTCCACTGCTTTTTGCCCGGAGATACGTGATGATTGGCCACATGCAGGAGACCGGCCCGAACGCCGTGATCGTACCCGCCTACAAAGTTATAATCGGACTTGTAAGCCATATAGGAGGTCGGCACCGGAATATTGCGATAGCGGGAAATATCGACGCCTGCGGAATAATCCATTTTGTAATACGTGCCCGTAGCAATCGGAAATCGGGATACGTCACGTTTGCCGTGATCGAATACAGCGGTAACATCGGGTGGAAAAACGGACTGCGTATGATCGTTAACCGCCACCGCAGGGTTGGCCCACCAGAGGAAAGTTTGCGGCTCCGCTGTCCGGTTGTACAGACGGGCCGATATTTCCAGATATGCCTTGCCCGGATACAGGGTAAAGCCGGCCGTCATTTTCGTGCCGTACATGCGGTCGATTTCGCTTACCCACACCGTTGCGCTGCCGTTCTTGTTCTCCTCAAGCTTGTACTCGACCGGACCGTACGTATTCGGACGGTGGTGCTGCGGCCAATTGAATTCGATCCCGCCTGAAATCCAGGGTCCGGCCAATCCGACTAAGGCAGGCTTGATGACCCGGTTGTAATAGACAAAGTCGTATTGATTGGTCTTGTCCAGCGCCCGGTAAATGCGCCCGCCCAGTTCGGGCATAATCTCAATACGAACATACTCATTCTCCAAAATGGCCATGCGGTAGCTTTGGGGCCGTTTCTCATCTTCAATCCGGTCAATGACCGGGTGCGGATAAACTTTTCCGGAGCTTCCCTGATAAACCCGCTTTTCCAGAAACATCGGATTGCGGTCAGGCTCTCCGACGCCGTAAGTCGGGATGACGACATCCTCTTCCCATATTCGGACCCCTTGGAACGATTGCTCAGGTTGTGCGTATAGCGTCAAAATAAACCCTCCTTCAATTGATCGTATATGTGTACGGCAGCCGCCTTCATTCGCCAATAGACCGTTTGCAATTACCGATGGCAGTGTATCGGCGCATGGGAGTCTGTCCGACGGAGTTCATCGGACAGACTCCTGGGAGGTCCGCAAGGGACTTGCTCCCGGTGAGTCCGGCGGTCCCGATCAAGCTTCCGCGACGAACCCTTCGCCGATCCCGCCGGTTCCGAGCCGGACCGATATCGACCAGTCCCAAGCTTCGCCGGGCTGAACGACCTGCGCCGTGCCATTGTCTCTCGCCCGGTCAAGACTGTCGTAGAAGCCGATCGACGGCTCCAATGCAATCGCATTGCGGTCGTTGCCCATTCCCTCGTCGATCCAGATGCCGAGATAGGGAACGCGGGCCGGATCGCATTCCATGCGGAGCCAGTTCCCGCTTATTGCACCGGTCAGACCGCACCAGCCCTGCTCATGAATGCCGGGCACATAATACTTGCGGCCGTTCCCCGTCTGCCGTTCCGTTACCAGCGATTGCTCCGCCCACGGATAGGACCGGCCGGCGGTTTGGTTCAAGCCTCCGAAGACGCAAAGCACCTCTTGGACGGAAGGAGGCAATACGAGATTCGTCGGCTCCGAAACGGCGAACTGCGGATGCGGCACCCAGAGAAACGGCAGCGGATCGCTGCCCTGATTCGCAACGCTGTAGTCCATCCGCAGTGTATCGGCGGCGGCAAAAGATAGCTTTCGCGTAAGCCGATAAGGCTTCGCCAAGCCTTCCACCGAGCAGGAGACCTGTTCTCCGGTGTACGAGTAATCCCAGGGCAGCGCCCACACTTCGCCATGGTCGGGCAGCGGACAGCGCCCCTCCGCATCCGCGAAGCAGGGATTGATCGTCGGGAAGCATTCGTCCCACCCGCTCATATCCGCTTCGCCAAAGGGAGAGCCGTAGGCCGGCCGGAGCAGCTCGCGGCTGCCGGCGTCCACCAGCCATTCCCTGTCCGCCGGTTTATAGCGCAGCGAGACGATTTTTGCCCCCAGCCCGGGAATCAGTTCAACGCGGATTACTTTCGTTTCCAGCACAAGCGACAGCCAGCCTCGGTAGGCGGACGTCCATACCCGGACATTTTGGCTTTTATCCTTCATGAGGGTCAACCTTTCTGCAGCGTAAGTTCGTATACAGGCACGGCGGCGATGCCTTTCAATTCCGCGATCGACTCCTCCGCGTTCTCGCTCCAGCCAGCCATCGTCGTATGGCTAGCGACGGTGCTGCCCTTGCGGATCGGCGAGATATAGAGGTACATTCCTTTCTGAAGCAGCCTCTCGCTGAATGGCTTCAGTCCGATTTCCCACGTTTTTCCATTGCTAAAGTTATCGTTAATCAAATCGCCGTCGATAAAGGCGTAGCCGATATCTCCCGTGTAGTCGATCCGCAGCAGCGCCTCCTTGATTCCGTCGAAGGCATCCGGCGAAAACGAAAGCACGGCCTTGTCATCCTTCACCCGCTTGAGCTCAAAACCGATTTCCCGGCGAGGCACCCGGAACCGGTACGCCGTAAAGAGCCCTTCCTGCTTTCGCTCCAGCAGTTCGCCCCCGTTGATAAGGTCGAGCCCGTCAAAATCGGGAAATACGCGAAGCGTAATTTCTTCCGCTCCGGTCGCTTCCAGCTTCACCTGATCGCCGCTGACGAGCAGATTGCAATCCGTAAAAATAACGCGTTCGCTTCCCCAGATTGCTGCCTGCCAGAAGCCGAGGCTCTCCTCGTCGGTGAGCGTAATCAGGCGCACACTGCGTCCGGCAGCGGACGTTAGCAAGATAGGCGCGGCATTCCCCACGGCGGGGCGTACAACCGTCAACCCATTACGCTCGAAAATCTCCGCCGATCCGGCTTCAAAACCTGCCAGCGAGGAAGTTTCAAAGGCATATTCCGGCAGCATCCCCTTCGGCGAAGCGAAGAAATAATAGGAAGCCCCGTCAACTTCCAGCCGGGTGATCAGTTGCGCCATGGCATGTTCCAGCACTATGCCTTCCAGGTCAAACCGATAGGGCAGCATCGCATAGCTATCCGGGTCCAACGTCAGAGCTCCTTCAGCGGGAAAACGAATCTCCCTATCCTTGGTGACAACGGTCACGCCGTCCGCCACGCTCAGAGCGTGCGTCAGTACATGGTCCTGATAGTTGTTCAGGAACAGGAGTCCCGAGCCCTCAGACGCCCGAACCGCGCAGCGCAGCGTATCCGTATCGGCCGGATCCATCTTCGACGTATCGCCGGGCAGTATCGTCTTGGTCCGGCACAGCCATTTCTCAAAAGTCCGGAAAAAATAATGCTGCAGCCGCGTACGGTGATACGATTCGCGCACTTGGCCGAATTCCCCGATGCAGGCGTTAAAGTCGTAGGAAATTTTCGGCGTTGCCAGATCGTTGAGAAACACATCGCGCTTCCCGGTGGGGTTCGAGCCGCCATGGTACATATAGTACCCGATCAAATTGCAGCCTTCCGCCACCTTGATGCCGGTCATCGCCGATACACTGACATAAGGAAAATCGAAACGGTATTTATAAAACGGCGTCATCCCGCCGCCCATCTCGCAGCAGGCATACGGATAATCCTCGGGCGTGTATCCCGGCTCGAAGTTGTAGCTGACCGGAATGTGATTGTTATGTTTGTCCTGGAATATATATTCCGGCGTCGCCGGATGCTCGCGCATATCGCCGAAACGGTCATGCTCGTAATAAATCCAGGGCCAGTGGGAATATCCGCCCCACAGCGGCAGCATCTCGGCGGCCGGAGCGTTAGCGCCTCCCCATGCCGTACAAGTGTACAACGGCGTGTCGATGCCGGCTTCAATCGCCATTTCTTTCAGCTTCAGCATATGGGCTTCGCCGTCCTCCCCGCGCGTCAGCCACTCATTGCTGATGCCTGTCGTCAGAGCCCATTGCGCGGCAGAGTGGCCGTGCTCGTTCTCAATCTGCGTGCCGATAATCGGCCCACCCTGCTTGAACAGCAACCCCTGCACCTGCGAGCTGATTTGCTCATAAAGCCGCTTGGCAAAGGATAAATAACCTTCGTCATTGGAGCGCACATCGAAGGGCCGGCCGAACAGCCAATCCGGCAAGCCGCCGTTGCGGATTTCCCCATGATCGAAAGGCCCGATGCGGATGATGACGTACAGGCCGTGCTTGCCGCAGAGCTCGACGAACCGCCGCAGATTTCGGCGTCCGCCCCATTCGAATACGCCTTGAATTTCCTCATGCACGTTCCAAAAAATATAGGTGCAGACGATGTTCACGCCGCCCATTTTTATTTTGACAATCTCGTCTTCCCATGCATGCTCGTCATACCGGCTGTAATGAAATTCGCCACAGATGCCAAAAAAAGGATGGCCGTTTTTTTCCATGAAATAGTTGTTAAAGCGAATGTGCTCGCCGGTCAGGCTGCTTCCCTGCATGTAGTTTTTATCCACATCAATCGCTTTAAAATCCTGACTGGCGTCAATACGGTACGCTGCCATTTAAAATTTCCCTCCTCGCTTGTCGCTATCCTGAAAAAAAGGCAAAAGAATAGACTCTCCCGAACTGAGAGAGAGTCTTTATCCAATTGCAGCGCCGGCTACTTCTTGTTGGCCAAGAACGCGGCGGCCTGTTTCTCGACCTCGGCTTTGACCTTGTCAATGCCGGCTGCTTTCAGCTTTTTGTCGAGCGTGTCAAACGCCTCGTCCACATTTTTCACGGCTCCGAAATAAATCGGCTGGGCATATTGAGTGGACACGTTTTTCAAATTGGCGACTTCGGTTTTGATGCTTTCCGAGTTAAAGGTGAATCCCAGGTATGGCACAGGCTTCAAATAATCTTTGATTTTGCTGTTCAGTGCAATATAGCTGTCCGTCCAGGTCGCCATCGGCTTAAACAAATCTTTGTTCACGAACCAGAAGCCCGCTGCATCCGGAGGATACGTATTGGATTCGCTGGTCACGCCGGCAGGCAGGCCGATTTTGCCGTCGCTTGTAATCATATAGTTCTTGCCTTCAACGCCGAAATAAGCCAGATATACATAGGCAGGGTCTTCCATCAATAAATCAAGCGCTTCCAGCGTGCGTTCCGGATTTTTCGAGTTGGCCGCAACCGCAATCCCGTTGTTAATCCAGCTCGTTTGCGAAACTTTGCCCGACGGATACAGCATTGGCTTGACGTAGACGTCGATGCCCTTCTCCTTCGCGCTCGTCATGACGGCAGCGACATCGATGGAGTTGCCGAAGGCAACGCCCGTTTTTCCCGCTACAAAATTATCCTTGGAGCGCACCTTGTTGGCGTAAGGGTTCTTGTTAATGTAGCCTTTGTCATACCAGTCCTTCATGACAGTCGCCGCATATTTCTGAGCGCTCAGGAACGGCTCTTCCGTCATGCCGACGATCTTGCCGGTCGAATCGTCAAAATCGGAGGTGATCCCTTGGGCCATCGGATCGCCGGAATCGAAAGGCGCCCCGGCCCAACCGACCTTCTCTTGCAGCAAGGTTTGATACGGTGTCGGCAAATCGTATTGCGACTCGAGATTCAGAGGAATCATGTCCGGGTAATCTTTTTTCACTTCCGCCAAATACGGTTCAATGTCCGAGAACTTTTTAAATTCCTTTATGCCGGCTTTGTCCATAATGTCTTTGCGGAACAGCGCCACATTGACCTTGCGGTCCGGCGTCGAGGTCGGCACCATGAACACATTGCGGTTCACCTTGGCGGCCGTAATCGCTTCCGGCGGCAGTTTGGCCATATGCTTCGGCATATAGGTTTTCAACATGTTCTCATCCAGCTTCAGGAATGCGTTTTTGGTCGCTTCAGACACATAGAAGTTCCAATCGGCGGCAAAAACAAAATCCACATCGGCGCCGGAAGCAAGCATCAGCGGATATTTGGACGCTACGTCTCCCCAACCGATATAATTGATTTCCAGCGTAGCGTTGATATCCTTCTTAAGCTTGGCGTTGATCGCGCTGAGCACCTCCGGCATCCCCTTGGGCGCTTCGCCGAGCAAGTAACCGACGATCTTCACTTCTTTGGAATGATCGATCTTGCTCGTCGACGCACCGGCGGCGGCGGTTTGACCGGGAGCCTCCGACTTTGCCGGACTGCTCGAAGCATTGTTGCTCGAGGAACAGGCCGACAAGAACATCGCAGACGTCAGCACCAACGGCACAGAGAGCAGTGTAAACTTTTTGAGACTTTTCAAAATAAAGACCTCCCTTTTTTGATAAAATTTATATAAATCCCCTAACGGGAGATTTGCCATAATGCCGTGCCGTTTAGCCTTTGACAGCGCCGATCGTGACACCTTTGACAAAATATTTTTGGACAAACGGGAAGACAATCGCAATCGGCACCGTCGTAATGACGGTAAGGGCCAGCTTGAATGTTTCCTTCGGATCGTTGGTCGTTACGTGCTGGGCCATCGCAGACGAGAGATTGATCGAAGACAGCATTTTGTAGAGCAAATACTGCAGGGTGACATACTGCGGTTTGTCTGTAAACATCATCGCTGTCCACCAATCGTTCCAGTAGGCGAGTGCCGTGAACAAACCGATGGAAGCCAAAGCCGGTTTACTAAGCGGAAGCACCATTTGGAAAAAAATCCGGAAGTCCCCCGCCCCGTCAATGCGCGCCGACTCGACAAGCGGCTCGGGTATACTGCTGCTGATGAAACTTCTGAGAATCAGCACATACATCACGTTAAACATCGGAACGAGCAGCAGCACGAGATAAGTGTTTTTCAAATGAAGATCGCTGCTGATCCACAAATAATAAGGGGCCAGTCCCCCGTTGAACAGCGTCGTGAAGAACAGAAAGAACGCCAAACCGTTGCGGTACTTCACTTCTTTGCGGTACAGCACATAAGCTGCCATCGTCGATATGAAAAGGGAAATCGCTGTGCCGATGACTGTCGTGAGCAGCGTCACCTTGAATGCGTTCAGCACGTCTTCCGGATAACGGAAGATGAGCCTGTATGCTTCAACGGAGAAAGAGCGGGGCCAGAACCAGTATCCGTCCTTCAGCACCGAAGCCTCGGAGGAAAAGGAGCCCGCCAGCATGACGATAAAAGGAATCAAGCAAAATAGAGCAATCAGACTGACCAGCGTGTAGGAAATCGATTGAAACAACCGGTCCTGCTGCGGCCCGCCCTTTTTCAAGGTTGGCCGGTTCGCGGCAGGAACCGCCGCTTCATAGGACTTAACATTGGCTTCCATGTACGTTCACTCGCTTTCTGCAGGATAGGCCTAGGAGTCTGTCCGACGGAGCTGCTTTTGTGCATACCTTCCACGGACTTCATCGGACAGACTCCTAGAACAGGGCTTGCTCAGGCTCATAACGCTTGACCAGATAATTGGCGGTCAGGATGATGATCAAGGTCAGCACCGATTGATAGAAGCCCACGGAAGATGCCATGCCGAAGTCCAGAGATCCTACCAGCGAGCGGAACACCAGCGTGTCAATAATATCGGTTGCGTCCATCAGCGACCCGTTGTTGCCGATCAACTGGAAGAACATATCGAACTCGCCGCGCATAATCCGCCCCAGTCCGAGCAGAAGCAGAATAATCATGGTCGGCTTGAGAAGAGGCAGCGTGATTTTGAAAATTTTCTGGAACCGCGTTGCGCCATCGATCGTCGCCGCTTCATAAATCTCCTGATCGATACCGACGATCGCCGCCAGGTACAGCACACTGCCGAATCCAACCCATTTCCAGACATACAGGATCGGCAGGAGCAAATACCAGTACGAGCTCGTGGAGTAAATGTCGATCGGCTCCATGTGGAAAAAACCAAGTATCCGGTTGACAATGCCGTATTCGTAATTCAGAAAGTTGTAGACGAACGCGGAAACCGTGACCCAGGAAATGAAGTAGGGGAGAAACATAAAAGTTTGCGCTATTCTTTTAAACCAATTCGTGTAAATTTCGGAAATAAGCACAGCGGACAAAATCGAGAATACGGTATAGACGCCAAGAAACACGGCATTGTAAACAATCGTATTTTTCGTCACGAGCCACGCTTTGCCTGAAGAAAAAAAGTAATGAAAGTTCTCCAGTCCGTTCCAGGGACTCAGAAAAATCCCGTCTTTGTAGTTAAACTCCTTGAAAGCCATCACAATGCCGGCCATCGGCACATAGGCAAAGACGATAAAATAAATGGCGATCGGGAGAAACATCAAATATAACGGCCATCTCACCCGAAGCTCGCGGATTACGCCCAAGTCCATCACCCTCCATCCCTTTTCTCAAAACAACTTTTATCTATGTCTTTATTGTAAAGGGACGGCAGCTTCGCAAGTAGCGGTTAAACCTATGAAAACCTTTGAATTTCTAAGCTTCGATCTGAGCGGGCAGCCGAATCAGGACTCGGGTCCCTTTGCCGGGTTCGCTTTGAAATTTCAAACCGTACACCGCACCGTATGCGATCCGCAGCCGCTCCTGGATATTGCGGACGCCATAGCCGCCTCCTTTGCTCCCGCTGCTTCTCTCTTTAAAGATATGGTTCATCTGCTCGGCATCCATCCCGACGCCGTCATCCGCGACTTCAATGAGAAGATCGCCGTCCTCCAGCCAGGAGGAGATGCATATGGCTCCCTCCTCAGGCTCCTTCTCCATAATGCCGTGGAGAATGGCATTTTCCGCAAGCGGTTGCAGCAGTATTTTCGGAACCCGGTAATCATACAAATTTCTGGATACTTCCATCTGCAGGCGAATACCGCCGCCAAAGCGCATATTTTGAATGCGGACGTACGCCTCCATATGCTTGAGCTCATTCCCCAGTGTGACGTATTCCTTTCCGCTGGAAAGACTCAGTTTGTAAAAGACCGCGAGCTCGTCCACAACCCGCGAAATATCGGAGGCGCCCGATTCAATCGCCATGACATTAATCAAATCCAGCGTATTATATAGAAAATGCGGATTGATCTGAGCTTGCAGCGCCTGCAGCTCCTTGTTCTTGACTTCCCTCCCGAGCAAAAACGTTTCATCCATAAGATTGGATATATTATTGGCCATTTCATTGAAATTGCGGGTCAACTCGCCGATTTCATCCTCACTGACCGGCAGATGCGCCAGAGGGAATCTTCCGTTCTTCACCATGCGGATATGCGCGATCAGCCGGAGAATGCGCTTGGTCGCCCGGTTGGTAACCAAATAGGACAACGGCAGCATTAAAGGCACAATGAGAAGAAAAATCCATATCGTCCGATTCCGGGCCTTATTGCTGGAGGCCAAAATATCCGAATAGGGAACAATCATCGCCACCACCATATCCGTGCGGGGAATTTCCTGCACACCGAGCAAATAGCGCTGACCGCCAATTGAATAGCGGTCGTTCCAATCGTTCGCGTTCGGGGAGCTCTTATACTTATTAATGATCGCATCCGATTGTCCGGACGTAAGGGGAAAATGCTTGGAGGCGCTGAGCACTTCCCCGCGCTTGTTAAACAACAGAGAGAAGGTATTTTGGGTTAGCACAGCATGATCCAAAACATTCTGAATGCCGCTTTTCGTGACGCGCGCACGAACCAAACCGTCGAATTGCTGAAGGTTATGCGAATTAGGGATTTTGCGGATCACGCTTAGCTCCTGGGGATCGGCGTCGCCATCCAACACGGAAGAAGGCAGCCAGGTAATCACGGCATTCTCGTTTGCAAAATGTTGGAACCATGGCTCATTCTCCAACTTCTTGATACTGAGAAAGTCAGGATTTTCCGTCGCTCCGGCCAGTCCTTGTTTCATATAGAGCTGAATCGTTTCGATATCCTCATTGTATCGAAACTGATTCACCAACCGGGACAATTGGAGCGCATTCATATGCCACAAATTCACGTCGAGATAAGGCGTGGAATCCGCGATCACATTTTCCTGCACCAGGTTGTTGAAAGCGACAAAGTTGAGCACTTCCGTAATGGCCTGGCTTTTGTATTGAAGGTAGGAATTGGTTTCATCCAGCATCTTGCGCGCCAAATACAGCGCATTATCCTTGCTTTCCTGCCGGTTTGTTTGGATATTGATAAACAGGAGTATCAAAAAAGGAACCATGATGACCAGCACATAGGAGGAGAACAACTTGTAACGAATGCCCAGATTTCTGAAAGATAGCCGTCTCTTCATGAGTCACACTTTCCCTGTCATTTTCGACAGCTTCTCCCTGTATTCGCTTGGCGTCACGCCCGCATATCGTTTGAAGAAGGTCGTGAAATAGTTCGCGTCTGCAAAGCCTAACCGGGAAGCCACCTCCAGGAGCTTCATGTCTGGATCGCGAAGCAGCTCCTTCGCCTTATCCAGGCGTGTTTCGGTTATGAATTCCTTAATGGTCTGACCGCGCTGCTTCTTAAAATAAGAGCATAGATACGTCTCGCTAAGCTTGACATGCTGTGAAATCGCATGAATGCCAAAGCCTTTCTCATGAAAGTGGGCAAGTGTAAAACGGATAATCTCCCTCAGCTTTCCCGTGCCCGCAGCGCCGTCATCCGCGCTCATGTCAAAAGACTCGACAGAGGACAGCAGGTAAGCTGCCAGCAAATCCAGGCTGGGGAGGCGGTCGATTTCTTTCCAGATATACCGCCGCTCGGCATTATCGGAACGCTCGGTTACGCCAAGCTGAGCCGCGGTCTCCATGATCGCGAGCAGCATTTGGAAATAGGTATCCTTGACCCGAGGGATATCAAGATCCTGCACATC
The DNA here is from genome assembly GCF_057749925.1 of Paenibacillus sp. sgz302191. Lineage (NCBI taxonomy): Bacteria > Bacillati > Bacillota > Bacilli > Caryophanales > Paenibacillaceae > Paenibacillus > Paenibacillus sp. sgz302191. The sequence continues at coordinate 20,658 of NZ_JBYLHY010000011.1, read as the reverse complement.
TTTGACGCGGGCTGTCCAGCGGCGGATCGTCTCCTTCACCAGATCGATGTCGCCTTTGCGAAGTTCGCTGCGCAGACGGCGTATTTCGTCCCAATCCGTATGAAGCGGAACGCTCGGACTCAGCTTGTCGGCAAACACGGGGGCCTGGCCGTTCGTATAAAATTGAAAACTGACAGCATGAACAGCCTGGCGGTACGCATGCGGGATGTCCATAAGCTCCGCGGCTGCTCCCCCTACCCCCAGCCGCAGTTCGATCATCGGACCTGCCATCCTTTTGAGCTCAGCCTGCATGTCTTCGATCCACTCCCGCCCGGCCTGATAGGAACTTCCATAACATCCGGGCAATATGAGGACAAGGGCATGAGAGGCGTCAAAGCCGGTCAATACCTGATGCGACCGAAACGACGGATGCCGGCCAATCGTGACCAGTATGCGCTCTTGCACCATAACCGGGTTCTCGGGATGATCCGTTGGGCTCCAGAATAGCGTGGCAACAGCCACCGTGTAGGGGCCGCTGAGGGGAAGGAGAAAGGTTTCCCGATTTTGCAAAGCCTGCAGCGTATGCCCGGCCGAGGGACTGGAAACCAGCCTTCTGACCATCTCTTGCCGCAAAATCGGCAGGCTGCGGTCCAAATCCGCCTGCAGCAATCCGTATGTCTCGGCCTTCTTGATCTCCTCGCGGCGCAGCTGCACCGCCTCCTCCACAGTTCGGCGCACCTCTTCCAGATTGATCGGCTTCTCCAAATATGACAACGCTTTCAAATGAATCGCCGATTTGAGATATTCCTTGTCGGAAAAACCGCTTAGGAAAATAATTTTGCAGGCCGGATCTTCTTGCCGATAAGCTGCGGCGAAATCAATGCCGTTCATTTTGGGCATGCGCACGTCGCACAGAATAACATCCGGCCGCTGCACCTTGGCCACATCGATCGCGACTTGACCGTTTTTGGCGGTCTCCACTTCGGAAATTCCGATCTCCTCCCAAGGTATATAATGCTGCAGCAGGTCCCGCGTACGGTTCTCATCGTCTACAATCAACAATTTCATGATGGTTATCTCCTTTATGCTTCATTCCGGCAAAGGACTAACAGGGTATCAATATAATAATAGTTGATGACACCGGATGATCAAAGAGGATAAACTTTGGATTTTCTTTTTATTCTTCAGCACCCTCTCCGAGTGCCCCTGCTCTGGCATGAATATGCATGCAAAAAGACGCTTCCAATCCCACTTGTATAGTGGTTTTGGAGGCGTCTTTTGGGACTTTGTCGTTCTTCAATAGTCTGTGCTTCGAATCTCTCAAGCCTCAATCAATCAATTCTTGACGAAGGACCAATCATCCACCCTCACCCAGTTGTTGGCGCCCGCTACCGAGAAAACGCCGATTTGCGCCGATCCGTTTGTAACCGCAACGTTCGGTATGGTCACCTGCGTCCAGGAACTGATTGCAGAATTGATCGGATAATCAATTTCGGCGCCCCCGTAATTTTTCACAAAAATCTGGGCTGTTGACTGACCGCCGCTGCTTCTAACCCATACTTTCAAGGTATACGTGCCATTGGGCAGATTGGAAAGATTTTGATAGCGGCTTGCGCTGTAGGCACTCGATGCCGACTGTGTCGCGGCCCAGTTTCCGGTATGTCCGCCGGAAACATTGGAATTCGGGTCCGTCGACACATTACTCCAGGTCAGCCAACCGGCCAATGCATTCTGCGAGACGCGATCCGCCTCGTAACTTGGATTCATGACGTAGTTGTTACCGCTTCCAACACTCCATGTACCGGCCGCCGCATCCAGGTTAACCTGACTCAACGAGTTGAGGGTTGGCGTCGTACCGTTGAAGGAAAGCGGCAGCCACTCGTTGTATCCGATTCCGTTGCCCGCGAAATCGCTCCAGCGGTCTCCGCCGAACAGCACAGTCGTGCCGGATGTCCCTTGAACCTTGATGAACATGGAGGTTTGCGAAACATGGGAGAAATCGGCATCGGTGCCGTTCATGACGGATTCACTCGAATACGGCCCCTTTATATTCGTGGCTGTAATGTAATAGGTATGGGAAGCGTTCCAGCCATGCAGGTCTGAAGAGCACAAATAATAGACTCCGTTATATTTGAACATAGCATTTCCTTCGCGTCCGCCTGAAGAGCTGTTGAACACATTCGTTGCCGGCTCGACGTTCAAATAATCGGAAGCCCGCAGCTCAGAGACATAAAGATGGGTTCTGCCGTTTGTGTTGCTGAAAATCAGATAAGCCTTGCCATCGTCATCGACAAACGTCGACTGATCCCCCGACATATTATTGACGACATTGCCGATAGAAGTCTGAACATGATCGAAAGTAAATGTACCCGTAGGCGTGTCGCTTGTAGCAAAGGCGATTCCGCTTCCGGCCGGACCTACATATTGCGTAATGAGGACGTATTTTTGCGTATTCGTGTTGTACACGACGCCAAGTCTGCCTAACCAGCTGGCATCCCAAGTCGAGCCGTCCGTCGCGCCCGTGATGACGTTTCCACAGAAGGTCCAATGAACCAAATCCGTAGAGGAATAACAAGTCACCGCGCTGAACTTCGTATCGCTGTTCTTTTTCGTCGGATTACTGTAATAAGTGACCGCGCCGTTGTATTTCACCCCATACCAATAATACGTACTGCCAACTTTAAGGACGTTGCCTCCCTGGGAGTATATCGGATTGTTCGAGGTGTCCTTCCAGAATTCATCGTTGTTTAAGGTTTGACTGGATGCACTGACGGTTGCCGCTCCGATCAAAACTGAAGCGAGCATGATAAGAAGATAGCTTTGAATAACGGAGACCCATTTCATGCTTCTTTTCATGATAACCTTCCCTTCACTTGAATTATTGGATGCTTTATTCATAAAATCAAAACTGCCGCCTTCGCTCCTTTCTTGATTATTTTTATTTCAATTCCAAATATAAAACGCTTTCATTTTTAATGACATATGACAATCCTTCGATTTCCTTTGTAAAGTTATTTGGATACAAAAAAAGAGTGACTTCAAATGACCGCTAATTGCGGTATAAAGTCACTCTTTTTGACATTATGCGGCAGCGCCGCTAACAGCTTTAGATTTTAATACACGTCACGTTGGTAACGTTTTTGCTCTTGCATATCATTTAGATACGCTTCGGCTGCTTCACGGTTCATCATACCTTCTTTTTCAATTACATCAATAAGCGCGTTGTGGACATCTTTCGCCATGTTTTGCTTATCTCCGCAAACGTAGAAGTATGCTCCTTTTTCCAGCCATTCAAATAATTCTTTGCTGTTCTCAAGCATTTTATGTTGTACATATACTTTTTGCGCGGCATCGCGGGAGAACGCAGCCTCTATTCTTGTCAATACCCCGTCTTTTTGATACTCTTCCAACTCGTCCTGGTAAAGGAAATCCGTCGCTGAACGCTGGTCTCCAAAAAATAGCCACGATCTGCCTGTTCCTTTATTCACCGCACGTTCCTCGATAAAGGAACGGAATGGCGCAATGCCTGTCCCAGGACCAACCATAATAATATCTTTATCCGAAGACTCCGGCAGATGAAAGTGTTTATTGGGCTGAACGAATACCGGAAGCGTATCGCCTTCTTGAATGCGTTCTGCAACTAATACAGAACAAACCCCTTTTCGTTCGCGTCCGTGAGCCATATAGCGGACAGCGCCGATCGTTAGATGCACTTCCTCAGGATGAGCGGCAATGCTGCTTGCAATCGAATAGAGCCGCGGTGTCATTTTTCTTAAAAGAGCGACCATTTCCCCGGCCGAAGCTTTCCATGGGCCGAAATCGCGCAACATATCGAGCAAATCACGCCCGTTGGTATATTCTTTCAGTTGGTCGGCATTTTCAGCTAACAAAAGCTTTCGCAGCTCTTCGTTTTCTGTGAATTCCACAGCCTGCTGCAAAATCTTTTTCGTCAACAGCGTAATTTCAAAATGAGCGGTTAACGCTTCCTTCAGCGGAAGTGTATCGCCTTCCTTATTAATTATAACTGGCGTTTCTTCATCCCACTTCATTTCCTCAAGAAGGGAAGCCACTAATTCCGGATCGTTTTGAGGGATAATACCAAGAGCATAGCCTGGGATATAGGAAAGGTCAGATCCTTTTAACGACAACTCGATATGTCGAGTTTCTTTACTCGAACCGGCTCCATTTAAATTTACATTTTTGAGAACTTTCGCTTGAAACGGATTTGTCCTTGAAAATGTTGCAGGGCCCTTTGAGACATCTGTTGATTGCATAGTCTTCACCTCAAAAATTATATTAATCTAGAATAACACAAGAAGTAAAAATAATACATGTTTTTTGTATGACAATTGTGGCTCCCCATGTAAAAACAAAACAAAAGGAGCTGCGCCGAGACAGCTCCTTTTGATGCTTTCCTATAATACCATCTGCATAAATCGCAGAAGGGTCAAAGTCTTTCGCTATTTTTTTAATGATTGAGCAGCCAGCCATTCCATAATCGTTGTCTTTTTCCCGTTTATTGCAGCTATGCATTCGTTGTTATACACATAAATCCAAGACCAATGACCATTGTATTCGTATGGCGTGCCATCCGCTTTCTTGTACAAGCCCGTAGTATCATGTACATTCTCAAACAAGGAAATTTGAACATTTTTGGCTCCCGCTTGGATTAACCGGTCATACGTTGGAATGACGAAGTTAGCCGGAGGCACGATCGAATCTGTTTTTGCAGCCGCAAACCAGATCGGAAGGTTTTTCATTGTCTGAATATCCGCATCACTGATGAGTGTATCTTTTAATGCTTCACAGGTTGGGAACGCAGCCGCAAAGTAGTTGGGATAATCGCGAATCATCAGCATGGTCATATACCCGCCGTTGGAGTCGCCGCCGATATACATGCGATCAGTATCAATATCTTTATGTTCGGCAACATAATTTTGAATCAAAGCCATCAGCGATTTCTCATATTTTGAGGTGCCATCCCCAAACCCCGTTAAACCGTCCATCCAAAAAGTCGGTGTCTGAGGCGCTAGCACATAAGCTCCATTAAAATAGGATTGCATCTCTTTTGAGGCGAAATTGACCGCCTTGTTTCCGGCAATAGCAATGGTTGGATCCGTTCCTCCTTCTCCGGCGCCATGCAACCAAATGATTAACGGATTTTTTTTGTTGTCTTTTGCCGGCACATAGCTTGCATACGTCAAAGTGATATTATCGTTGGTTGCTTTACCGGTTGTAAACTCATCTACAAGTTTCCTGGTTCCACCTGCAAACGTATTGACAACTAACCCTGAAATTTTTCCCGATAGTGTATGAATGTCTTTCTGTTGAGTAATCGTATACTCGTTCGTAATCCATGCATTAAATCTTGTTCCGGCCAAATCATAGTTAATACCTGAACCTAAAGTTATACTCGGACCAATCTGCATTTCCAGAACGACATAGCTCCCCATTTTGAATGCAGGATTTCCCTTTTTATCAGCAACGTAAGCTTTAGTGACTACCCGGTCGCCTTCCTCGATAAAAGGATTTGTCAACCTGCTGTCGCTTCTTACTACATGCACTTTGAAAGTATCCGGTGTTACCGAACCCTTGGGTATCGGTTTGCCTACATCAATAATCAACTTCGTAATTGCCGGGCCCCAATCTTCGATTTCCGTAACAGTCCGATAAGAGTTTGATTGTGTCTGTTGCTTAGCCATCGCATTCATGCCAAATGAAAACGCCATACAAATTGCTAAAATACTTGTTATTGCAGCTTTGTAATTTTTGCTCCATTCATTTAACATGTTTCTACACCTCCCGATTTTATGATGGTATATCCTTTGAAGCGCTTACATTTTATATTATAATAAAATCCTTGTAATATCCCGACTTATTGATATTAAAATTCCGACATCAATACCGATTATACATCGCAGCGGCGGAACTTCGTTTATTTGGGTATTCGTTCAATAAAGCGTTCAATGGTACCGTCGAATGGAAAGTCCCTATTTTGGATGCGTTCCTTTAAATGAGCCAATTCTTGTTTTGCCCTCTGAATCAATTCATCCGGGTATGAAAATTTTATTGCATTACTTTCAAATTCATCTTCGTCAACAACCTTCCACTCTCCGTTTCTCTGGACTAGATCAAGGTCTAAATCCACAAAAGACACAACATTTCCGTTGATTTGGGCAGGCTGATTGATATTGCAGTAGTACTGATTAATTTCCCCATCTACAACATCAGCACTAACCGTAAACCACAATTCCGACGAAAAGAACTCTATGGTCCAGTTTTCCATAGTAAAAATTTTTTGCTTAGTAAAATGGTGCAATTGCCTTCCTTGCTCGCCAAGTACAACCATATACGTGCTTGTCTTCTCTAGAAGTCGAGTATTCCATTTATAATGCAGACGATTTCCGTATTTCATTGCTTGGATAGAGATCTGTTGATTATTCATGCTTGAACCTAATCATGATTATCATATGAATTTTCACCTTTCTTAGCCCATGCTATAGCTTTCTTGACCCTATCATGATATTCGTACATCCACAAAAAGCATCACTTAAAGTAAGCTTGAATCTTATCAAATAATGCTTTCTCCGCATGGGTGCTCAAAGAGAACTTACTATAAATCCTACTTAAATGCAAAATAGCCTTAGTAGCCAGGAACTGCGATGATTTTTCACGAACATCATCAGGTATTTCAGGATAGGCTTGAATACAAGACATAAGATGATTGGCTAATTGTTGAGCTACTTTATTTAGATATTCACCTTTTGTCGACTTAGTATCATATTCAGGCAAGATCCTCTCATCGAAAGTCTGCCATAAACCTGATTGAAATTGTTTTGTGAATTTTCCACCAGTGTTTTTTTCTGCCCGCCCAAATGAATCATTTGCTGAACTCATATCGTTTGCACCGGTTTTTTCGTTTTTTGAAGAACCTTTCGCTTTCGTGCCGCTAATCTTGGGAATCAGTGTATTTGGCAAGCTATTTCTAAGCAATATATACTCCTTAATTAGATTTTGAACAACCGATCCTTTACGAAGGTCGGAAACAGTAGCAGGGTTTGAATAATCGTTGTTGTTATTTATGTTAGCAATTGCCGCGTCTAGTTGTCCTTGTTCTATTGCACCTGCCTTTGTATAATTTGGAAGCTCTTTAATCGCATCACAAAGATCAAGAAGTGCAATGATCGCTGTCTGAAAACTTTTCCCGTGCACAGCATGAATCGCAGCATCTTCAAAAACGACAAATGCCGTACTATGAGCACCTCCTGTTGTTCCTTCACCTCTTTCAATACTTACTTTGCTAATAGTAGGATTCAAAGGATCTGTAACATCATCAAACTCTACATTCGTCATCAAGCGTTGAACATAAACTTCACTACCAGCACCAGAGACAACATTTTTAACCATTCGCTGTACAGCTTGATTGCCAATTGTCTTATGTAAGAGGTGGGTATTTGAAATTAAACTACGAAGAGAATCAACATTAGATTGACTAGCAGCCGAACGATCTGTTGTTTTACGTAGTCTTGTTTGAAATTCGTTCATTCAATTTCACCATCACTTTTCCAATAGATCATCGTCAAATTGTTCCAGCAAAACCTGCCGCGCATTTTCCTCATTAGCCCTAGCAGGAACTAGCCAAAGATAGCATCCCAAATTTGCTTTAAAACATGTGGACTGCTCTCTTGAGGATAAAATATTATTGTAAAAAGTAATGTTAACAGTATTGCCCCAGAAACAAAAGCAGCGCGATTCAAATATCTTGTTTTTATAAAACTAATAACTAATACTGTGCTGTTTAAAAGAAATATAAACGGTAAGTAAATAATTCTACCAAGACCAGTGTTAGGAAAATACGCGATTAATAATGTAATCATAAGTATTGAAGGTAAGATTGCTAATAGGTACATATCTACACTACTTGTTTTATTCCATTCAGGTAATATTCTAAGAAAAGTATTGTTACAATTGAGGCAGGTGCTCACATAGGGAAAAACTAAAGGAATCAAAGCAAATAATGCTTCATAATTAATCCCTCCGATAAAAAATAGGAAGGTTAAAAATATGTAAATAGATAATAATATTCTGGTTAAAATAGAATCTGTTTGTTTTATTTTGTCACTGTTACAAGTTGGACAAGCCTTCATGCTAACCTCCGGGTTAGTTGAATGATTTCACCACTCTATATTCGCCAATGCCATTTCCATATCCTGCTAAGTTGTGAGCGTGACATAGATGAGAATTAGCCAAAAATCAACGCACCGTTTTATTGACTGATCAGTCTAGAATGTGTATGATGTATATCATACGAAAGGAGGCTAGGTCTGAAATTGGGAAGAGCCAAGGAGTTTGATCCCGAAAGTGTTCTCCGAAAAGCAACAGCTGTATTCGGGTCCTACGGTTATGAAGGCACCTCATTAACCTTACTGTTAAACGAGCTAAATATAGCGCGGCAAAGTTTATATGATACCTATGGAACCAAACATGATTTATTCGTCTCAGCGCTGAAATTTTATGTTCAACAGAAAACAGAGGCTGGCATCAAACTGTTGAATGAATGCACCAGTGTGCGGCAGGGCTTGGAACAACTTTTCGGAGAAGCCGTTCAGGTACTAACAGACGAGGAACGCCGCAATGAATGCTTTATTATCAATAGCGCAATCGAGCAGGCACCACAAAATCATGAAATTGCAGCATTTATAAAGGCCAGCACCAAGCAAATGGAGGACGCTTTTCACGAAGTGCTCGTACGCGGACGCAATAATGGTGAATTTCGGCATGCCGAAGAGGAATTACCCGGCTTGGCCCGTTTTCTGAATTATTCTCGCCTGTCACTGACCTTCACGGCTAAGAGCGGTGCCAGCGCGGAAGTGCTGCAAGAGCTAGTGCGTACGACATTAAAAATTATGGATTAATGGCATCACATGATCACGGTTCTCTGGTTGGACTTGCGAAATGAACGCTTAGGCGTTTATTTTTTCATCTTTTCAGACCGATTAGTCTGAATAATAGTTCTGAACTTTTTAGGAGGAAATAAACATGATCGAAGATCGCCTCAATTTAATTAACTTTTTTTAATTTAACATATTTTACGTTTAATATTAAGAGTAACCTTCGGCAAAATCTCCCTATCATCCTCTCTTACTTTCCCCTTGCTGGTAAGTTTATCCTAACAAATTGTGCATGTTCAAGTCAAGATATTTTTTTAACTTTTTTTATTTTATTGTTTCGGAGAAGAATCAAGACTTGGGGTACATCTCCTTCATCTTCTCTTCATTCAAAAATTCATGCCGGAGTCGGAACAGAGTTTGATTTTCTCCAGCTTTTCCAGCAATGCCGAATTGCTTCAAAATACGAGGATAGGCTTTTTTCGTAATCGCGCCTTCCTGTAAATAAAACTTGTGCAGCATAGCCAGCATGCCCGAATAAGCAACATTTCGTGGAATGAGATCCATCTCACCAATGTCTTCCGCAAGCATGGCAATTCTCCGATGAACCGTGTGCTTATCCGCTCGATCCATATTTTTAGTTTGCGTAATCGCGGGTCTTATAACATAATTACTTTCGGTTAATTGCGCTGTAGGAGCCTTACTATTGACAGCTTTACCGTTTTTCTTTACGTAATAAGTTTCATGAAGCGCCTTGTCACATAAGCGGATACAACTTTCAGAAACCGTCACGATTCTAGACTCGTTTCCAGCGTCGTCTACTACATGTAACTGACTATTCTCCGTATCGATATCGTCCTTGGTAAGATTTAATATTTCGCTGTATTGTTTCCCGTATACACCGTTGAAAATCAGAGAGACAACGACCGCATCCTGTGCATTGACACATCGATTCATAATTGAAACAATTTCATCCTCAGTCCACAGCGTTTTGTTACGTCGACGAATAAATTGTTCTTTCCATTCTGTGGAAACTCCATCAAGCGGATTGTTTTCTTTCCAGTACCCCATGGCAATTGACCACCGTATATACAAATCAATCCATCGGACATTGTTCTTAGACGAATGCTCGGTACTTGGCATAAGCAGAGAGAAATAATGGATAAGTTGCTTCTCATTGAACGAGTATAAATCCTGATTGAGTGTATATTCGATTGAAGCTGCTACCTTAAACAAACGATGTATGACTTTCTGACTACCCTCGTTATACTGGATCATGAATTTTCGTTTTATTTCTTCATTGAACATTCGATCTTCATAGATAACATTTGCCATGAATATCAACTCTTTTAACATATTTTATTTTTATAATACCATGCATTATTGAATTTGCAAAATGTCATGCCGCGGCAGACAAAAAGAAGCCCCAAGAGAGTTGTTTGCTCGCTTGAGGTGAGGAAGGAATAGTATGGATTGTATTAAACTTATCTATCAATGATGCATCCAGATAATGACTATCAATATGCATAACATTCCTGCAATAATTAATGGCGGGATTAAAGCAATTTTGCCGAGCCATCTCTCTTGTAATTTTATCATGCTGAAAAAATAAATTACTGCTACAACACCACCAATATAGTTGGGGAATGGGGGGAACAGAACTCCTACTATAATATGTAGCGCTCCAGAAACTATCTTATTGTTTGACTTAAATAAATTTAAGATCCAATCAATTAATAGGGATGAAATAATACCATAAGAATAAATAATGAGAGAAGAAGCAATAAAAAACGTAACCATAGCTGCAAAAGAATTCATTAATGAAAAAGTGTTGAAGTAGAGATAAATCCCCGCAACTATCACAAATATAGTAGCAGTAGCAGATGCCCCCGCTAATTTCCTTTTCAAATACAAGAGGTTCAACACCCTTTCTATCGTTTAGTAAATGAAGAGGGGAAAATTCCCCTCTTTACCATCCCACCATACCTGAAACATCGTATAAATCTAAAATTCCCGGATTAACATTTGTTCCCGGAATAGTCCAGGTTGATGGCATATACTGGGATAATGCGGTAAAATTTCCGCCGTTTATTGATCCATACGCTTCATACGCAGGAAATTTGTTATGACTTCCTGATATACTCATACTTGAATCATTAATAGTAATTGTAGCATTATAGTCAATTTTTGGGGTAGCCCATTTTGCATATCCATAAGTTATGGGATCTGCTACGTTGGCTGCGGCATTTACGACAGTTGAGCTTCCATCCTTACCTGCTCTTGCACTCATTCCAGCATTTGATGCTGTACCCGAAGTCGCTGATCCCCCAAATACATTGCTAGTCATATAACTAGTCCCCACATAGTTCGCAGTCATTGAGGAGCCTGAATCGGTATTCACAATAATTACTTGAGATAGTCTTGATGAAGTTGCATTTTCATCATAACCTCTATTATCTCCTACAGCTTGTCTGCAAAAGCAGTCTGGTGAAGTGACTGTTGCAACTGGTATAAACACATTAATCCTAATAACTGTATAATTTCGGTTATTATCCCCTATTAATCGTAAGTAGTCAGCCGCCAGATGAATTGATGTTCTTGCAGCAGAGTCTGAGGTGTTATTATAGAGATCTGTTAAATGCTCTAACTCACAACGGCACAGGGGCTTTTCCCATGCCGTTTCGCATTCCATTTTTTATTCCCGGTCTTGCCATTAAGCTAACTTAATGACATTGGGCGATGCGCTCTCGGTTCTTTTTTGTGGATATGAGATGGAGATTATATATTTTACTTTTATGAGTATTGTTGCTGCTCATACTCTCTGAGCGGTTATTTGCTGTGTTTAGTGTTGCCGCGGCAGAAAAAAACCACAACGCAAAGTTTGTTCGCATTGTGGTTGAAAAAAGGGGGTGTTTTTGAATTAAGACTTTTTATATAACTTGTTTAGTATAATCCCAATTATATTCCCGATTACTAGACTTCCTGAACTAATAAGAATAGCTACTATTATCAGTAATCCACCGCCCAAGTTTGGATCCTCATGTTCCCCAGGAGAACCAATACTGATGAGAATCACAGCATAAATTACAATATACAGAACAAAACAGAGTAACACGATGAGAAACGAACGCCACAAACCATTTGAAAAAAAATAGCTTAGAATACAATTCAGGGCGGTGAAACAAATACTTTCTACAATTATCCCTATTGCAGTATAAGCTTCAGAGTAATTGAGCATTAATTCGATAAGAATTATGCTTAGTAATAGCTGAATGATGGGAATTGTCTGTAATCTATAAATATAATTCATAAACCCTCCCGAAAATTAATGCCTACTATTATAGATTGATATGCCCACATTAATCATAAATTGGTCTCTCGGGTCATCAAAATTGCTTGAATACCAGCTAATATTTGATGTCTTAGTATAAATTTGATAAGCCCCAGCCCCACCACGAAGAAAATTATCGGAGTAACCAAAAACCTTTCCAAAATAACCAAAAACCATATTCCCTGCATCATCTTTTCTGTACATTTCATCTGAATAAACGAAGTAGGAAGTTGATTTGAAGTCTGGCTGACGTTTTAAATCCAACTCTCCTCCTGATTGAACTATATTTATAAATGTACTAAGTGTATCTGTTGCATTATGACTTCCTGCATAATCCTTATACTTATTTTCATATGTTGTCATAATATTATTAATTTTATCAGTAAAATTAGGAGTTGGGATAGCAAAGTCTTTGTATTTAATATCACTCGGAAGAGCCGTTCCATGAAGCCTATAGTATGCTACTCTTACAGCATCTGCCATTTGTTCCAATCCACCCTTTAACAGTTCTATCTCCTCAATGGCGGATTGGTTTGCTTTACAGATAGTATCAACCGTACAAGATTTTAAGATAGATTCCCTCTCATTTAATCTATTGTACTCATCCGTATAACTTTGTACTAAACCAGCTACATAATCGCTATCAGAATCTTTTCTATGACCTGTCGGGTCAAGATATTTCAACGGATTATTTTCCACATACGTATAAAGATTTAAACTAAGCGGATTCGTAATATCCCCCTCATACGTATCTTTATTTATAAACCGTCCTACACTTGGATCATAATATCTCGCGCGTAGATAGTAAAGCCCTGTCTCAGCATCATACTGTTCACCCGCATATTTAAACGAGTTCTTTACATTTTCTGTCTGGTTAAGAATGTTCCCCCACTCGTCATACGAATAGCTGTTCTGGATATTACCACTCGCATCCACCATTTGCACAACGTCGCCATGTCCGTTATATAAATAGTAATATTGAGCATTTGTTGTACGGTCATTTTTCACAAGCAAACGATCTGTTCCCCATACGTAGTTCGCTTTGGCCACATTGGTTGCATCCGATTCCGCAATGACCTTTCCTGTCAAGTTATATGTATAACGGGTCGTATCAGCCGGTGATGTTTTCTTGATTCGTAATCCATCTTGACCATACTGGAAGCTGGTTGTTCCTGAACCCGTTGTCGCCTGAGTCAATTGATTCCATACATTGTACGAGTAATTGACCTCACTCATGTCTACAGTAAATGTACTATCCTGCAAAGTCTGGCGATTTCCGCGAGCATCATACGTATAATTTACTTTATTCCCGCCGGGTCTATTTATCGCTTTTAACCTGTTGAGTTCATCATAAACATACGTTGTCGTTCCGCTGCTATCGGTCACCGTTTGGATATTACCGTTCGGATCATACATGTAACTAAATGAAGACAAAACCGTTGTCCCTTTTGTATTCGTTACACTCAGTAAACGATTGATCTTATCGTAAGTATAACTCGTTTTTAAATAAGTGCCGTCACTTAATTTCGGATAGGTGATGGAGCTTAAGGAACCATTTGGATTATAGCTATACTGCGCATACTGTGCATCCGACGTATACGCGGCGGTGCTTCCGTTCGTTTGCACTTTATCCAGTCTCGTTTTGTTATACGTATATTGCGTCATGTAGCTGAACGGATCTTGGACGCTCACCGTGCGGCCTGTCGCGTCATACTGGTTCGTCAATGTATTCGAGAAGCCTTCGTTACTGATCGATTTAGTTTGCAGTTGTCCCATTGATGTGTAACCAAAAGATGCTGTACGAAGCAAAGCGCTTCCCGTGTACTCTTCCACCTTCGCCGCGCCAAACGGATTGCTTCCAAAATAGGTCTTAAAGTTGGAGCTTCCGCCACTAACTGTCGTTTGGCGACCTAATTCATTGTAGGAATAACCAAACGTCCCTTGGTTCGCATCCGTATGTTGGGTGACTTGTCCGAGCTGGTTAAATTTATACGATTCTGCTACTCCTGCTGGATCGGTTTTCTTCGTTAACCGTCCCATTTCATCATAATCCTTCGATGTCGTCCATGTTTGCGTGCCATCGGTTTGTTGGAAGTTCTTCAGACTTCCCAATAAATTATAATTGTACGTGATCGTTTGCTGCAGCGCATCTTTTACTTGATACAAGCGATTCAGCTTGTCAAAAACATAGGTCGTAGGGTTGCCTTTCGGGTCTTTGTAGCTCGTCATGTTGCCTGAAATGTCGTATCCATACGTTTCCGAAACCAGATTGGTGGTTCGATCTGGGAAATTCGGATAAGCCGAACGGGTGGATGTTCTACCATACTGATCGTAGCTTACATTCAGCACATTTTCTTTCACGCTATCACTGCCTGGATTCGCACGATATGCTGCAATATTACCTTGAGCGACGAAGAAACTTGTCTGTTTGCGGTTATACATATCCCTGTCTACATGGTAGAGATTACCGAATGCATCTGTACTTTCCGCCAAGTTGCCCCATGCATCATAAGCTGCTGTATTGACGTTGTTCATAGCATCAATTACATAGTTGGGGCGTTTTAAATTATCATAGTGATATTGCGCCCCAGGAATCCATCGATTCTTGCTGTCATCATACTGCTGTTGTAAAATGGCATTCCCAAAGCCATCATAGAAGACAATCGCTTGGCTGTAGGTTCTCGTGACATTCATATTTTGAGCCGCGTCAAAGTTAGTAATATTGGTATATGTTTTTACTTTCGCCGTACTTAAGTTCTGATTCGTCGCATCAAAAGCAGGATCATATTGGTTGAACGCATATTCCGTCTTTTGCTCTGTCGCATAACTGATTCCATCCTGCCCTTTGAAGTTTGGCAGCTGCGTGGATATATTTCTTCCCAAATGATCGTACTTGTAGGTCTTGATCTGGTTGTTGGCATCTGTCTCTGTCTTTATGAGCCCAAACAATAAATCATACGTGCGAGTAATATTCGTTTCCTTTACTGCACCCGTATCATCCGTATAGAAGCTTGCAATTTTTGTCGGGTACGCCATTTTTGCAGTCGGGTCATATATGGTCGTCGTTTTTGCCGTTTTCCCATTTTCCAGCGTTTTTGTTACATCAACTTGGAAGCTGCCATTCGAAAGCGTACTGTAGGCATAATTAGCAACTTCATTATTAGCATTCGTTTCCGTTGAAATTCTGCCTGTTGACGTATAGGTCTTACTTTCCGTTAGTTTCGTCGCTGCATTTTGATACCAGCTTTTCCCGCTCAAAAAGTATTTAAAATTCGTGTCCGTATACGTATAACTTGTCGTATACAACTGTTTGGTTGCAGTCGTGTTGATATCCGTAAGCGTCATCGGCTGCGTGATGGATTCAAGTCCTCCCCAAGCGGTATACGACTTGTCCACGTACAAGGCATTGTATGACGTGCCATTCGTCGCATACTCATCATACTCTGTCCTTGTTGGGTTGAACGTAAATGTAGGATGAAACGTCAGGTTGCTTGTAATTTTCTTTTCCCCGTTGCTTGCGTCCGTTTCTGTTTTGATCGTTTGCTTTAGTCCATTGAACGTGCTGATCGTTTTTAAACCGCTGTCTGCTACCGTAGCTGTTGAGCTAAATTGATAACTTGACGGCAACGAGCTTTCTGAACTATAGGACGGATAACCGGTTTCATCGTTAGTATACGTATAATTCACATGGTTGAAATCGCCGTTCTCTGCCCAGTTACTCGTACTTGTAGTATAGCGTAATTCAGAATCATATCTCGCCGTGATGCGAAACCCATCCAATAAACCGCTGCTGCCCAAGTTGCGCGATACGGATTCATATTGATAATGAGTTGCGGAATTTGGATAGGTAGCCTTCGTCAGGGCTTCTAGTGGAACACTGGCTGGTGATGATAAATCTTTGACATCATACCGAAAACGTTGTGTCTTGAGCTCGTAGTCGTAGTACATACTAGTGGCGTCAGGAGTATCAGCGGCTAACGTAACTCTCCATAATTTCGGTTCATAGCGACCATTCACAACATCACGATACTTGGTATATACGATTTTCTCCGTTTTGGTATTATCGGGGTCTGAGACAGTCACCGTAATGTTATCTCCAGCAAACGTAGCGTTATTGATGGCGTTATCGTAATTAAATGTGAGCTTTCGCCCGATACTATCCACAATTTGCGAGATATATGGATAACTCGCTCCGTTTACGGTTCGATCAACATATGTAAATTTGATTTCGTTACCGAATCGGTCGACGATGCCGAGAACACGACCGTCGGATGAAAAGTACTGTTTACGCTGGGTCGCATCGACGAACACATAAGCTGAACTTAGTTGTCCATTGCTATACGTTCCCGCATTCCGATCAAACTTCACATTATCTTGAGGGTAATTGGCTAAGTTGGTTGACCCAGTCATTTTCGGAGCAAATGCCTGGTAACTTGCCCCTGTGCCATCATGATAATAATAATTAATAGTGTTATAATAGTGCTCTTCTCCTGTAATCCCAAATTGAGAGTTCACAATTTCTACAGATGGAAATCCGAAAGACCACCCTGCTCCCAAATCATATCTAGATCTTACATAGCTGGTAGACGAAGCTACACTGTTCCAATTGAAGTAATCCGTGTAGGTTGCATTGGGCAGCTGGAATATTTCCCCGGATATATAATCACTACTATATGAACCTCCATTTTCAATGTGCGTATGGCACTGATAATTTTGATAAACAGGACGCGCTTTGCTATATGCTTCACAAGCTGCCATCGCAAGAGCTTGTGTTTTAAATCCGCCTGCTTGATTCTCCGTCCAACGACCTTCCGAAGTAAAGCCAGAATAGTAATAATCAAAATAATGCTGTATCAAGTAATTTTCTGTCGCATTGGTTGTCAAATCAAAACTAGATTGCATGGCTCCAAGTTGCGCTTGAGAAGAGTTGTAAATTCGCGTTAGCGACAAATCTAGTCCATCTTTACCCGGCAATTGAAAATCTGTCTGACTCAGGGTTAAAGATCCACTTTGGGGATCAATAGATTCGCTTAGGTTTTGCCGATCGGATAAAAAAGGCTTGTTGCTTTCATTAATGGCTTTTGGGGTATCAATTCCATTAAGCTGAGTTTGGATAGGACCAAGTGAAGTACTCGCAAAAGCCGACTGTGAGAATAATAATCCAAATAATACGGCGCTAAGTATTCTGATTTTAGGGAGTATCCATCTGATCATTTCGACGTTTTACCTCCTACAGGCTGTACGTGCGCTTGCTTTTTATTTTTCAAAAATGTTTCTACATTGCTTTTTCCCCGCTTATCTGAACCTTCAATTTGTTCCAATTGTTCATCTGTTAGGCGAAGGGACTGTACATCCTCATCTGTGAGTTGATATTTCTCCATTTTTTCCTTAGATACCTTACCATAGAATTTATTTTCTTCTACGGCCTGATCAATCGCTCGTTTGCCATCCTTTTTATATTTTTGAACGATGTCATCCATGGAAGGAACTTGATGCTGATCGACCAAGCTCAGTAATGAAACTTTTTCTTCAGCGGTAAAAAATTGGCTTTTAAGTTTTTTTGCCTCTTCTGGATGTTTCTTCTCCAACTTTTCAATCAAGGGTGCAAACTTCACAGACTTCATTTCATTTTCTAACTGCTTCCATGGTCTAGGGTTCTTTTTGATGTCCTCCAAAATAGTTTTGGGATCAACATCCAATTGATTTCCTAAATCATCTGCTTTTACAATATCGTCGGCAGAATATCCTTCATTCAGCAATTTTTGAACATCTTCATTAGAAAAATTGTACTTGTCTGGTTTATGAAATTTCTCCGCGTCTGTGGATGGAACTGTTGCAGGCAGTTCCCCCGAGGCATTTTGTGTGGTTACGACTTTCTCTTCAGGAGGGGCGATTTGTTTTTCATGACTTACACTTTGATCTTGCGCTGCTCCTCCCGAAACTTTATTTATCAAATCAGCAGCAAATCCCGTAGAAATCGAAGCAAAACTTGAGAAAAGTAAACCGCAGCATAACGAGATAGCAATGAGTTTTCTTTGTTTTTTCATTTAAATTGACCTCCAATGTATGAAAGTGAGTTTGACTGATTCTGATTATTGAAGTTGGATATTAAGTAAATTTCCATTTGCATCGTAAGTATATTTTAATTTTTGTCCTGACGAGAGTTGAATGTAATCGACTCTTCCAGAAGCATCATAACGATATTGATAGTTTCCTGTATAAATATAGATTGCATTACTTGCTTTTGATTCATTCCCAGCTGCATCTAACGCCGTTACTTTCAGGGCGTAAAGAGTGTTAATTGTTATGTTCTTAACTACATAACTAGTAGTGGTTGCTGAATCTACAAGTGTATTTCCGTTATATACTTTATATGCTGTAACTCCTACATTATCTGTTGAGGCTGTCCAAGATAGATTTAAAGAGTTGGATGTCTTACTTGTTACCAGTAATTTGGATGGTGCTGTCGGTGAAGTGGTGTCGATGTTATTAATGCTGATCGTCTGCACCACCTGGTTCCCCGCCGCATCCCTTGTCCATACTGTATACGTTCCGTTTGCCGTTACCGCAAAGGTACTGCCAGTAAGCGAGGTTCCACCACCCGTTTCAAAGTATTTTACGGACTGATTTCCGCTTGCCCAATTCGTTTGTACTATTCCAACATTATCTGTTGCATTGACGGTAATGGTCACAGCTTGATTTGTTGGTGCTGTGGTCGAAGCGGTAAGCATTAAAGATGGTGGAGTGGTATCAGTTTCCAGAGGAGGTGTAATATTTATGGATGTATTAAGTAAAGTAAACTTATCTCCGCCATCATCCCATACCATGAGATACAAAATCGTACCTGCATTAATATTTAGAGTAAAAACATCCCCAGGAAAAAAACCTTCATCTAGGGTATTGAAAAGACTGTTTGAGGCATCCGGCTCAGTTCCGATCTTTATACTGCTAGTTCCTGTATTATCCATCCAAGAGAAAGTGTAATCCCCCGCTCTATCAAACGCGATTTGATATTCAGCAAAATTGGGTTTATTATTTAGCGTTATATTTTGTGGAGACGTACGAGTTATTCCATGAAAAACAGATAAATTCGAATGAATTTCCGAATTATTAATGCCGTATATTTCAATGGAATAATCATGACCTGCCAGTAAGTCTATTGTGACTTCCGAATTTACTGTACCAGGATAAGCATCATCGTTATATCCAAGAACTGTATTTCTCTCATCTCGAATGGATAATACCGTATCATATGCATGCCCAAGTCCATATTCTATTCCTGTAACAAATGAATAAGAACCTGATATAGTAGGAGTGAATGCATACCAACCATGTGTCTTTGCCGGTAAGTCTATTGAATATGTACTATCCAAATCTAAAATGCTACTGGATGAGGAAATAGATACTATATTGGATTGCTTTGCTCGCTCGAGTTGATCTGTGAATTCTGTTATCGCATGGCTATACTCATCAGAGATTCCTTGATTCATTGCTTTTTCTCTACCTGAAAAATAATTATGTATAAATGATGGTATCGTATTACCTTTTTGAGACTTAATCTGTTTTACTTGTTCTAAAGGTAATTTATATTGCAACTCATTTTTATTTTGAATTGATTGAAGTCTCCGTGTAATCTTATTATAAAGCTCTTGATTCCCAAGCTTTTTTGCCTTGTTTTTTAAATCATTTAAAGTATGATACATTTCAATATTGTGCATTTCATCTTCAGATAAATCTTTGAAGTCTTTTTTATGTGAATTGTAACCAAAATCACCATAAACATTATTGATTACAGCAGGAGTATTAACTTTATTAGCGTCAGTCTGTTGGATTGAGTATACTTGGTTTGAAATACTATTACTAACTAAATCTACATTACCTAATTCTTCAAAAGTATTATAAGTTCCAGTAGAATTTGCGAGAACACTAACATTTCCAAAACATAATACTGTAAAAAAACTCATGATCAAAGCAATATTAGTCAATTTGTAGTTCAATTTTATATCTCCCTTTTCTTTTAGTCAGAAGTAAAGTTTACTGGGAACAACCATAGAGTTACTTCAAATTCATATTAAGAAGTGTTAATCCCTTACTTTACCGCATCAATTCACAATTTAAGAATGTCTCTAACTTACCCTGTTTTAATGAAATCTGGACGATATCAATTCCAACTAACCTGTGGTGAAATGTCATTTGTATGACATCCTCAGCCTGTTGAATAGCGAAGTGCCGAGTTCCTACCGAGTCACTTGACTATGCATTCGCCTCCTAACACAGAGCCTGATTAACAAGGACATTGAAAAAATAAATACATTTTAGAATAGAAAAAAGTAGGTTCTTCCCAGTTTAGCATGACAATAAGCCGTCAATCCTTGTAATAGAACCCCGAAGGGAGATATCTGGGATGACGGAAAACGATATTTTTAATAGAGCTTTGAATTTAGGGACAGGTTGGGAAGT